>CAYSSL010000011.1:0-17163 GCA_964433715.1 uncultured Candidatus Saccharibacteria bacterium
GCACTAGTATTTACTACTGAAACATTTATAGACGGTGCTACCGCAACACCACAATCCGCTACTGTTAGCCGACCATTGATCCACGCCCGATTGTAGTAGTTAAGGTTGACATAAATAGGATAAGCCCTAGCAACCGACTGTTCTTTGATTAGAGCAGCTTTAACCGCCTCCGTGAAAACCGTACCGCTGGTACTAAGAGCCGAACCGGTCACTCGGTTTAGATAACGACTTAATATTGGGACTTGCACAGCATCCACCGTACCAACAGTTAAAATCTCTCTAGTTAAAGTACAAGGTGGCGTGGTGGGACGATTTATCACATTAAACCAAACGGTATTACTTTTACCAAAAATAACATTATTTAGATAAATACTGTGAACACCAAGGGAAAGATTGTAAGGAATAACATATCTAACTTCCTTAATCTCGGTTGGTCCATTTATTTTTTGAAACTCACCAACAGCATTTATCTTGCCGTCTAGGTGGACGTCGCTACTCATAACCTCGGTCCCTTTAATTGAAACAACTTGACCGGGGTAGACGTCGGCTGTTGGGATTTGTGAACCAACCGGCGCTTTATCCATAAAACTAGTTATGTATGGAGACTTTTCACCAATAACAGAAACATTATTCGTTATTACATATTTCCCGATCTGAGTCATAAACACCGAGCTATCGTCTATATTTGGGCTATAAATATAGTCAAAAGTCCTTATATAATTTGAATATACACCCTTAAACAGCTCAGCCGTATCGGCTCGATGAGTTATCTTAAAATATCTAGTCTGTCCTTTCGGCACCAAATAGGCATACTGGTTGCCCGACGTATCGCCATAGAAAACCATTAGATGTTTAGAGGCTGTAGTCGAGGCGATCACCGTCCGAGCACTGTTGGTATAAACATCGCGTGTATTATTTAAATATTCAAGCCCGTAAACACTATAAATATAAATGTCCCTGTCAGCAGGAGCGGTAATATTTACCTCGTGAGTAGAATCTAGCCAAGGATATTGTTTACGGTACTGCGACTCACTCGAAGGAGTTATAACTATGGTTTGAGCACCGGCGGAAGTAACCGCCAATTCATTGGCTGCTCTGGCTTGTTTTCTAAGCACACTAAAATCGCCCTTGGCCGCTTTGGTTAAAGCGTCTCTAGTGACAGCGGCCTGTGTCGGCTTAGCTAGATAAAAACCTGATAGCAGAAACGCCGCCAAAACAAAGAGGGCTGAATATTTTATATATTTCATAATTATTTTTTAAATAATGTAAAACATATTTAGTATAGCACCGTAGGGAGGTGGTAAGTGGTGGAGACAACAAAACTGGGGAAAACCCCCGCCGGCGTAGCCGGCGGGGGTTTTCCCCAGTTTTTTCATTAATTAGAAATTTAACTTAAGTAAAAGAGATTGGAATCCCTCTAAAACCGAGGCTAGTTGGAGTTTGGTCCGATAAAATGCCGAGGGTGACGTCACCGTAAATTCAAGACTTTGAGCTTTTACCAAGTCATCTTTATATTTTCTAACCACAATATACGACTTACCTATTTTAATATTGGTATTAAGTTTCAAAAATTCAAAACCATCATTACTGGTTTTTGATATAAGCTGAGTACAAACCGTTGGCACACCAGAACAAATCAAAATATCAAGCTCGCCGGTACCGGCAGCCTGCCACGAAACCTTTTTTTCAGTACCAATTTGCCACACACTTCCACCGCCAAGGCTCTGCACAACTACATTCTTAACCACCGGCGCCGACGATGGGACAGAAGGAGTAATATTGGACTGGTTGACCACAAAAGCTAAAGTATTACTTTTCTGCTTAGACACCGGATCCAAAGCATACATAGTGTGATTTACCCCAAGCATATCTTGAACCCGATACTTTATTACCTTCCCCGAACTATCACTAAAAATAAGGTTGGCTAAGGGCACTTTCTTGTCATCAACAAAAAGCTGAGTTTGAAATAAACCCGCACCAGAAACAACCACCCAAGCGTTGGGAACAACAGGAGAAGGGCTAATCTTGGCAATTACTGGTGCCGAAGTGGTCGCCGTCGACGTGGCCACCTGAGCCGAGGCCGTGCCGGCTCCCAATAGGAACAGGGAGGCTAGAGAGATTATGGAGAGACTCTTGAACATTGCTTTAAGTTTATCTTATTTGTTAATATTTGTTTCCAGTATAGAATGAATCATAAAATTGTAAACAGTTAAGCCTTACCCTATTTTCTTGGTCCAAATGAAAAAACTAAAAATCGCCTTAAATATTATTGTTGTCATTTTTGCCGCTATCGGCTTTTTCTTTATTAGTGTGTGGTTAGCCGTTAATCTCGGGCTAACCAATGTCCCCGGCATGAAAGGCAATAAACTGGAAGTGGAGAAGCCGGCCGCCCCAGAGGCGGCCGGCTCGTCTAGCTGGAGTGAAGGGGCAGAGTGGCAAGCTCTTGAGGTGGCAATTAAAAAAGACACGGCTATTATTTACAGAGTAGCTAGCGAAACCGACATCCCCGCCCGTGCTATTGTCGCCCAACTAGTCGTCGAGCAGCTCCGCCTCTTTCACACCGAACGGGCCGCTTTTAAAGAAATTTTATCCCCCCTCCGGATCCTCGGCAATCAAGTGCTTTTTTCTTGGGGTGTGATGGGAATGAAAGAAGAAACAGCTATAGCGGTAGAAAATAATTTAAATAATCCCACTTCCCCATTTTATCCCGGAGATAAATACAATCATTTACTAGATTTTAAAACTGAAAATATTAATCAAGAGCGTTTTGAGCGAATCGCCAATGAGAAAAAACATTACTATGCCTATTTATATGCTGCTCTGTATTTAAAAGAAGTAGAAAAGCAATGGGAAAGAGCGGGTTATGATATCACTAGCGAAATTGGTATCTGGAGCACTTTATATAATATCGGCTTTGTTCATTCAATACCAAAACCTAATCCTGAGGTAGGTGGCGCCGCTATTCCTATTGGGGACACTATCTGGAGCTTTGGTGGTCTCGCGCAAGAGTTTTACGAGAGCGACAAACTATTGACCGAGTTTCCTAGATAAAAACCAAATAGTCCCCGCCAGCGCTTCGCGCTGGCGGGGACTATTATTATTTTCTTTTACCTCATCATCCCCCGCAAAATCTTTTCCATTGCCGATAAGGTATTGGCAATTTGGGATTTCGATTGACTAGAAGCGGTTATGAGCGGCAAAACCTCAAATGGCATACTGCGCGCAAATACCCCGTTTCCGCCATTAATTTCTATTATCGCTTGGCCTAGTGGCATATCGTTTGGGATAGCCACTTTTTCGTGAACACCAGTATTTGGTTTACCGTCAGTAATCAGAAAGCACGTATCTTTTCCTCCAACAATAGAACAAAGATTGATATAGATAACAGGCACCGCACCATCAGTTTTCCATGTCACTTTTGGTAAAACAGTTCCTTGACGCACCTCTCTGATGCCATTTTCAAGCAAATATGTTTGGACATAGCTAATTTTAGGAGTAGTGGCTGTACTTATAGGCTGACCTTTGGCATCAAGATAAACCTGGGCCACTTTGTCGTAACTATAAATTTCTCCCCGACGAAGTATCTCGGCAGCAATCAAACAATTATCGCCTTCAACTGTCCGGGTGCAGTAACTAGCATATTCAGAATTAACGATCCGTTTGTCGGTATTAATGTCGGCTGGATGATAAGTCGTGACCGAATCATCAGCTACAACCTCAAAAGTTTGGGCTGATATGGCCTCAATCCTTCTGCCTTGGGGCCGATAGTCGGTTCCATCGGCATTTACCAAGCGTACTCTGATATAGTTTTTGACATTAAACCATGGTCGGCCAACTTTGGCGGTAATCACCGCGCTTTGGGTACCACTACTCTCTGTAACTGCTACCGAAGTGCTATTCCCCCACATTCCGCCATTTAAATCAGAATAGAGACCGACCTTAAACCTAAGTGGGTTACTTTTATTTAGAGGGGCATTATTATAATTCCAAGTGATAGTTTTTCTCGTTTGTTGGTTAAACCATTGTGGTTGATTGCCAACAATTTGGACATTATTAATAACTGAAACTGAGACATTTAAGCGCTCAGAAATCAGTTGAGCGTCAGCGGGGGTAACCCGACCATCATTGTTTACATCCGCCGCTTTATAAGAACAACTTGTCACCTTAACCACACCGGTGTATATATCGTTGGCAAAAATAGCGTCAGCTGCGGTCAATTTTTTATCTTGGTTAGCATCACCCCAAACGTTGGTACAATTAGGTGTTACAATTCCTCCATTCACAATAAAATATAACGTATTACTTTTACCCCAAGCTTGGTGTTCAATATAAAGAGAGTGTCGACCATCTCGCAAATTATTAGGAACAGCAATAGTCCAACTTGTACCATTGCCGCCTATTCGCCCACCGTCCACCCAACTACCGTCTATATATAATTTGTTCAATTCAAGATCCAACCTTTGCCCAGTAATAGTCATTTCCTCACCTATTGAAACGGGTGATTCAATATTTGAGATATAAGGTGCTCGCTCGCCGATAATCGCAAGTTTGTTGCCAAACTGGATATTTGATTGAACTAGAGAAACTCCAGACTGATCGTTTAAATTATTGTCAAAGTAAACTCCTCTCACCCGACCGTTATATACCCCACCAAACAAAACCGCCGTATCATAGCGAACTTCAATCCCAAACGTTGCAGACTGACCAGCCCTTATACGGTAAAATCTTGACCCTTCCCGATTGGTTACAATATCAGTATTACCGGAAACTACATTCACCTGCATAACCTTAAACGAAGCCCCTGTTCGAGTGTCACTACCATTAAGATCAAGATTGAAAGCAACCGGCCGGTCAGCCCAGACATAACTATCTTTATTTTCCGGCGCGGCAATTTCTGCATTAAAGGAAAGATCAAGGAAAGGTATTTGGGGCTTGGCTGGATTATAACTGGTTTTTATTTGGTCATTGTCAATGTCAACAATACTTGGGGTACCCGCGATTGGATTATCATTCCCCACCTTCACATTAATCCCCGCCTCAGCCGTATCACCAGAACTATTTTTTACTGTGACTACTATTTTATAAACCCCCGCTTGAGAGTAAGTGTGGGAAAAAGTTGCGGTCTGAACAAAATTGACCGACTTTATAAATTGGGCACAGACCTTGCCGGTTGGGCAAATTCCTTCATCTCCCCAGTTTACAGCATAAGACAAAGTCTCGTCGCCATCGTCGGTGGCTTTGATTTTCCACGTGCCCTTTTTCCCAATATCTATTGAGGTGGGCCCACTAATACCTTTTATAGTCAAACCACCACTAGTTGGTTCAACATATGCACAAATCTTTTCACCTAGACGAGCGTTTATGTGGGCTCGAGTGATTGGACCCAACACACCATTGGCTGGACTTATATTATTTTTAGCTTGGTAACGCACTAAAGCTTGACGGAGATTTTCGTCAAAGATAGGGTTATTGACCGGAGCATCTGTTTCTCCAATGTGAAATAAATATGCCCTCAAGATTGGCACCTGACCAGCGTTAGTCACGCCAACAGACAAATCTGTGGTCAATGAACAAAACTGCTTGCTGATTTTTTCAGCCTGAGATTTTAATAATTCAATTTGAGCCAACAGCGCGTTAATTTGGGCTTGAATTTCAGCCACACTAACCGCTTGCACTTTGCTGGGTAAAACCAAAGCGGGTGTTAAAACAAACGCCACCATTATCATCGATATGATTATTTTTTTCATCTTAAAAAATGAGATAATAATTAATTAGAATTAATCTAGTCAGCAGTATACAAGAAAAACTGTCCCTCATACAGAGTGGGGTGAATGGAGGTGAATAAAGTGGTTTTAAGAACGATTGGACACCGAGTGTTCAATAGTTGAGAAAACAGGCCAACAAAAAAGCGCCCGAGCAGTACCGAAGTACTACCCGAGCGCGCCCATCAAGGTCAGACCTTGATGGAACTAAACTATTAGCCAACAAGCACCGGATAATGTACGAAGCCGAACTCTGCGTCGACTCCGCTCATCCAATCGGGGAAGTTGTAATCGATCTGGACGGCTCCAGGATCGATCGTCGACTCAATGTCGAAGATATTGATATTGAGCTCTGTTGCGTAGACATCGCCGACATCATCGGTGATAATCAGAGCTCCGCCATCCGTTTCACCGTCAAAGTCGATCGGCAAGTAGACGGAGAATACGATGTATGACATCGCCGCCTTGCCCATGCCTCCGCCCATCGGATAGTAGCGGAAGTACTGGCCGGAATATTGATTGCCGGCGCCATCCGTCACCATGACCTGGCCATAATCCCCGTACTCGCCGTACTCGCCGGGAAGTCCATTGACCACGACACGCTGGTCGAAATATTCGTTAAGACCGAACATTACCGACAAGGTAGATGTCTGACCAGCCAGAACTTCCACCGACGAATTGTCGTAAAACATGTCACGGCCATATTGATCTTCGGCCGAGATCCAAACGTCGTAGACGCCAAGATTAAGCAGGAACTTTGCCTGAAACAAACTGCCGACCACGTCGACGGAGAAATGCTTCGTTCCGTCGGGTCCGCCGCCCTTGACGTCTTCAATTGTAACGGGATCGGCGGACGGCAGACTCTGGTAGAACCAGAACTCCATTCTGGTCACCCGCGGCCGGAGGAAATCAACGATGGTGTTCCAATCGGCGATTGCCTTGTTGTCGAGCAGATTTCCCTGCACGACGACTTCGCCCATGCCATCGGGGATCGCGGGTTCAACGACCGGATCAATGACGGGATCGTCAACGACCGGCAGCGGGACTTGTGGCTCCACATTGACGGGGCAGCCAGCGAAGGCGAGGGACACGAGAGCAATAAACGTGAGGGCAAAATACTTGGACAACATGTTCGTTTCTCCTTTTTCAACGTCCAAAACTAGCAAATAGCCCATAACATAGGCCATTTTTCTACCTACTATAATATCATATTTATTGACACTTTGTCAATAGCTGTGATTTTTAGGAAATTTGTCCGCCCTCTTGGATTCGAACCAAGGACCCCAGAGGTATAAGCTCTGTGCTCTAACCAACTGAGCTAAGGGCGGAAGTTAATATTCTCAGATTTTTATTTTCCACCTGTCTACCATAAACTCTGTGCTCTACTCGCCCGCCATCGCAAGTCTGAAGCTTACTCAGGCGTTGCGGGCGGGCCAACTGAGCTAAGGGCGGAAATACACTGATACTATAAGAGAAAGTGGGGTTAGTTACAAGCTGGTGGCCTCTGAAATTTGGTATGCCCCCACCCTCGTTCGCTTTATTTTATAAGCCAAAGCGGGCACCCCTAACACTCGACCTAAATCCTCGGCCAACACCCGTATATAGGTACCAGAGGAGGCAGAAATAGTTAGTTTAACAACTGAAAAAGTTTGGCTACTATTGGCTAAATACTTTTGCCAACATGCGGTGATTTTCGCTTGGCGAAAATCACCAGTTACCTCCCCTACTCTTTTTTCAACATCAAACAACAAATCAGGAGCTGAAATTCTTGTCAGCTCTCCGACCTCAATCGAAAAAATTTCAATTTCTTTACTAAAAACTTTGTCGTCAAGACCGGGTGCCGAGTACGGCGGGGCGGTTTGGACGCGTCGCCCGACGAGACCTGCGGTAGCTGTTTTTATCTCTTCAATATTAAGTTCCGCCGACCCAAACTCAGTCACCAACCCCAGCACATCACCGGTGTCGGTCGCCACCCCAAACAAAACTTCCACTTCATAAGTTTTTGCTAAATTTAAAAACTCATCTTTGCGCCCAATATCCTCTCCCGTCACCACCAACATCACCCCTTCAGCGAGCGGGTCAAGCCGGCCAGCGTAAGTCATTTTAATATCGGCCAACTCTGGTTTCTGTCCTCTTAATTTTTCCAGTGCAAGAAGTGGCGTGAGCCCCGCTGGTTTGTAAATATTAAAAATAGCCATACATTAAAATGTATCAGATTTGACGCCAAAATAATCAATAAAAAACTATTTTTGGACTACGGGTTCTTCAGCAATCCTCTTGTCTTCCTTGGGTTCAATCCCGTGGGCTTTTAATAATATTTCAAAATTTTCTTTTTCAATAGTCTCGGCTCGCACCAACTCTTTAGACAAAGCATCTAAAGCTGTTCGATGTTGAGTTAAAACATTTCGTGCCCGCTCTAAACCTTCTTTCATTATTCTTGACACCTCTTCGTCAATAACTCCCCAAGTCGCTTCTGAAGCATTTTTATCAGACAAAGCAACATCACCAATTGCCGACACCTGACCAGAGCCAAAGTCAATTGGTCCTACACGATCGGACATACCATAACGTGTGACCATAGAGCGAGCCAGTGAAGTGGCTACTTGAATATCGTTGGAAGCACCAGTGGTAATATCACCAAAAATCATTTGTTCCACTGCGTACCCACCTAAAGAAACGGCAATGTCATCTAAAAATTCGTTTTTGGAATTTAATTTTTTATCCTCAATCGGCAATTTCAAAGTATAACCAGCAGCGTAGCCACGAGAAATAATTGAAACCTTATGGACCGGATCAGCGTGAGGTAAAACCGAAGAAATAAGAGCATGACCAATTTCATGATAGGCCGTTATCTCTTTTTCTTTTTCTGACAAAATATGACTTTTGCGTTCCGGACCAAGCATTACTTTCTCCACGCTACGGATAAGATCATATTGTCCAACCGCCTTACGATCTTCTCGGGCCGCCAAAATAGCGGCTTCATTCATTAAGTTGGCCAAATCGGCCCCCGAAAAACCGGGGGTACGTTGAGCAATAAGACGCATATTAACATCTTCAGCTAAGGGCTTTTTAGTCGCATGAATTTTTAAAATCGCTTCACGGTCGTTAATGTCGGGGTTATCAAGTACTACCCGCCGGTCAAAGCGACCCGGCCGAAGTAGGGCTTTGTCTAAAACATCAGGCCGGTTGGTCGCCGCCATCACAATTAGTTTTTCATTAGGTTCAAAACCATCCATTTCTACTAAAATCTGGTTTAAAGTTTGTTCCCGTTCGTCATTACCACCCCCCATTCCCGAACCACGGTGCCGACCAATCGCATCTATTTCATCAATAAAAATAATAGCCGGAGCAGCATTTTTAGCTAATTTAAATAAATCCCGCACTCGTGAAGCCCCCACTCCCACAAACATTTCTACAAATTCCGAACCAGACAAATAGAAAAACGGCACATGAGCCTCACCAGCCACCGCCCGCGCCAATAAAGTTTTACCAGTGCCGGGTGCACCCATCAAAAGTGCCCCTTTAGGAATACGGGCGCCAATTTCCAAGAACTTTTTTGGGTTTTTCAAAAAATCTACAATTTCTAACAATTCCTCTTTAGCCTCCCGATTGCCAGCCACATCTTTAAACATCACCTTTTGACTACTGTCATTAGGGTCAATAATCCGCGCCCGCGACTGACCAAAAGTAAAAGCTTGCATTGAGGCCCCTCTCATCTGTCTCGAAATGAGCCACAAAAAAACAATCAGAAATATAACAGGTATGGCAAACGGCAAAAGAGTCATCACCCAGTAGCCAAAACCGGTCGCGTTTTTAATATCCACCTGAACGGCCGACATTTTTTCACCCGTCACTCCATAATTAGCTAGGGTTTCTGACAAAGAAGACTCGGTCTCTTTCTTAGACTGTCTTATGCCCCCATCTTTCAGAGTGATTTGCAGTTTCTCACCCGCTACTTCTATCCGAGTCACTTTGCCCGCCTGAACACTGGTAGCGAGCTCCGACAGGGACATCTCTCCCACCTCTTGCCGACTACCAGCTAAAGCCGAATAAATAGTAACAACCACAATCAAAACCATTAAGGCAATAACAATTTGCCCAATAAATTGGTTCCAAATAGGCTCTTTAGCCTTATTTTTCCTAGGTTTTTTATCTTGATCAGGTTTTGCTGCCATAATATAAAAGTCGACTTATTATAACTAAAGTCCAACAAAAGGAAAGGTTGCCCCAATAAACTAAAAAGGAGCTAAAATCTATCTAACAAAAGATGACTTACAAAGCCCTCTCTGTGGTGGTGGCAGTAGCCGTATCATCTTCCCCGTCAGCCCCTATCTCTGGACTAATGTCTATATTTATATCGCCACCTCCATCTTCCACTGGAACATCTTCTCCTTGTTGTACAAAAGATAGACCAAACACAAAAACAAAAATTGCTACCAAGACGGCAATAATCACCCCAATCACCACCCCCAAACTAGTATCACCTTCTACTTTAATATTATTATCTCCGTCCATATAAATTATATTTTATTCTAATAAACCAGCTTACCTTATCGTATGTGTTCACAACAATATGTCAACACCGCTTGCTGGTAGTCAACCAGTTTTGATTATTAAAACTTGAATGCTATGCTAATTTTATAAACCAACATCACCGCTCGGTACTTGTAAGTTTTAGCTTATTGGGTCGTCTAAGCTAAATAGCCTGAGCGGTCATTTTCATTTTATGATTTATGACTGAAAAAGACTTCACAGTGATGTACCACACTTACGCGGATGCCATATATAGATATTGTTACTTCCGGCTGTCCGACAAAGAACAAGCTCAGGATTTAGTCCAAGAGACTTTTACTAGAGCTTGGAAGTGTGTGTCAGAGGGTCAACAAATAGATTATGAAAAAACCTTTCTTTTTACTGTGGCTCACAATTTATTGGTAGACACCTACCGCAAGAAGAAAAGTTTATCACTAGACAGTCTGTTGGATGAGGGTTTTGCTCCGACCGACCGAAGCGACCGCTCTACCGAAGCTCTAGCTGAAATGAACCAAGTTTTAAAAAATATTGACCAGCTGGAGGAAAAATATAGTCAGGTTTTATTGCTCCGTTTTGTAGAAGATTTGGGCCCCAAAGATATAGCCAATATAATTGGTGAGACAGAAAATAATGTCAGTGTCCGCCTGAACCGCGGATTGGCCCAACTACGAGAGCTGATGACCGGCAGTAAGCCCCAACAAGCTTAGACAATTTTTTTTAAATTTAAAAAATTTCATAATAAAAAATATATGGACGACGACATATCCCGAACCGAAAATCATCTCTCAAGGTTGCAGGAGTTAAAAATGGAAGCTGGGGCTAAAAATAAAATCCACGAAGCCTTGCTTGATTATATCCAAGCCAATCCTCTACCGGCCGAGAAAGTACCATCGCCCTATTGGCACAAGGGGTTAGCAGTCTGGGGACGACCAGCCGCGGCCGCTCTTTTTGTGGCAATATTTTTAGTGACCGGAGTAACCAGTGCGGCCGAAAAATCTTTGCCGGGTGATATTTTATATCATATAAAAACAGATATTACCGAACCTGTCCGCGCCGCCTTGTTAACCACCCAAAAAGAAAGTGTAGACTGGCGACTCACCCAAGCGGAAAGAAGGCTAGATGAGGCCCTCGCTCTCGCCAAAGAGGACAGGCTGACACCAAATATTGAAGAAGATTTAGCCCTCCGTTTTGAACAGCATCTAGCCTTGGCCCAAAAAGAAACCAGTACTGCCGACGATCAATCAACAACCAATCCCGCTTCCGACAATGCCGAAGATACTAGTGATACCAGTCAAGCCACCATGTCTTTGGGTATTTCCGCCGAAACCAACAACAGGAGCGCTAAAATGCTATCCCCTTTAGCGGCTAACATAGACCCTGAAAGCAAATCAAGCTTACCGGCCCAGTTTATTGCCGACCTTGAAAATTATAAACAAAAATTTCAGGGTATATCAGCTGGTAAAACTCCTAATCTAATTATCAAGAAAATAAGTGAGAAATTAATTGAAGTAGATAATAAAACAACCGAAACAGTAAATACAGCCATACCAAAATTGACTCCGCCTAGTGCTAACACCGACACTAAACCACAGGGATACACCAACCCCAATGAGGAGGTAAAAACATCGACCGGCACGGAAGAAGAAGCCTCTGTTTCAACGCCTCTAGATAAGCTATTGGACTCACTTAAACCCAAAACCAATACGGAAAATAGTGATGGCGAAGAAAACAATCAGACTGAAGAAGAAAAACCAACTCCTAAAATTGAAATAAAGATACCAACCACTTTAGACACCGGTCTTTCGTTGTAAGTAAAAAATATCACATACGTCTCAGAATAAAGCGGTTTACTCGTTATTAGAGAGTAAGTCCGCTTTATTAGTTTAAACACAATACCTATGACAACAGCATTAATAATACTTGCCCTGCTTGTAAGTGGAGGGGTGGGGTTGGGAGCAGAGCAATCTAAACCCGGTGACACTCTTTATCCAGTAAAAGTAGAGATCAGTGAAAAAGTTCGGGGGGCCTTTAAATTTAACACCGAAAATGATGCGCAGTGGAAAGCTTCTTTGACTGAGCGCCGTTTGTCCGAAGCCGAACACTTAGCCCTAAAGGGTGAACTTAGTGCAGAAGCTATGGTTGAACTACAAAATCGCCTAGATGCTCATATGGAAGCCTACGAAACCCTAATTGACCGTCTGGAGGATAAAGAGAACTACCAAGCAATTGCCGAGGTATCTTCTCGTTTTGAGTCATCGTTGCGGGCACATCGGGCCATTATGGTCCAGATTGCCGCTCAAGTAACAGGTGATACACAAGTTCAACTGCAAAATCTAATTAAAGAGGTTGATGAAAAAATTGTCGCTGTCGCCGCCGTGCGGACAGAAGCTGAAGCTAAGATAGATTCCAATCTAGATGACGACAATGTGAACGTAGGTACTATTGCCAGTATTGAAGCTCGACTTGATGTTGCCGAAAATCACATCTCAAACTTAACGCGCTTCGTGGAAAACAAGGCTCAGTACTTAAGCGCTAGCGCTGAGGCAGAAATTAAAGCTCGCCTCGTAGTGGCAGCGGCTGATTTGAAAGAAGCTCGGGCCCAATTTGAGGCAAAAGCTTATACCAAAACCCAAAGCTTGATTCGTAAAATAGAAGACACGGTCAACGAAACTCGCACTATGGTCACAGCCCAAGCAACATTAGGTTTAGGACTAAAAACCAACGATAACAAAGAGGATGATAATAACGAGGATAACAGAAGGGAGATCAAAGTAGATCTAGACAGTAAAACAAAGATAGACGCAGATAAAGAGATTAAAACCAATAACTCAGAAAAAATTAAAGTAGATATTGGATTATAACCAAAAAGACCTCCGCCTAAGCGGAGGTCTTTTTGGTTATAAAATAAAAAACGCCCCCACGACAACCAAAGGTTGCGCAGAGGCAAAGGGAACAAGGGCGGACAAAGGATAGGGTCTACCGACTTAAAGGCGATAGATTATCGCCACGGCTTCGTGGCCAACACGCCGGCAGACCAGCTGCGGTCTCGCGCCAATGCCGGTGAACGCCGGCGCGACCTCCGCAGATTCGGTGCCGAAAAGAATCGCCGCCGGCCGACTTTCGGTTGATCCCAACAGTGGGATGTCGGGAGCGGAAAGCACGGGTGCCGCAATGGCAGCACTGGCCACCTGAGGCTGTTGGTCAACATCGCTGTTGACCGTAGTCCCCGGTGGCCCGAGAGCCAGCAAGCAAATGAGCCCGATCGTCGTCGCCACCACCAAACGCAGCATCATAGGCACATCCTCCCATCCCTGTCGATGTTCCGCTTTTTGTCCTCAACTTTATTGTCAAAAGGTAGCTGACCATAATGACGTTAAGGACTCCTCTTATAGATTATCACTACTATTTATTTTGTCCAGAAAAATAAAAAACCAGCCACCTCCATGTGGCTGGCCAACTGCAGCGAGTACTGCCTGTTGTGAGGAAGATCTTAATCTACCACAAAAACACTTACAGTCAACTTCGTTTTAAAAACGGTCCTACTTTCCATGGTGTACCCAGAAGCGGCAAAAGAAAACGGTCTAGTCCCCAAAAACCGGCCACGCGCCAGCCCATAAGCAGCAATATACTTAAAACAAAAAGAATTGGATTTACACTGAGAGCTCCGGCCAACATAAAGTTTAAGTTCATAAACAAGCCGGCCAAAGCAGCAAAGCCAGTAAACAATCCAAAAATCAGGGCTAGACCAACCAGACACTCACCCCAAGCGATAAGGTGAGCAAAAGTTGAAGTATAATTCAACACAATATTTTGGAGAAAATCAGCATACCAACTTGAAACATCAGGGTGTTCACCGGCTGTTTTTAACAACGCCCCTTTTACAAAACCAGACAGGGCCGTACCGGCTTCTTCCCCCACCCACTTTGGGTTAGTTATTTTACCCCAACCGGCCGATAGCCAAATCCAACCAACATAAAGCCGAACCAAAAACCAAACCGGCGCCATAAAAGTATTGGCAAATAAAAAACGGGAAACGGGAGCTTCTTCAATAATAATATATTTAGACATACTTTTTATTATACGACACTTTAGCCAAGAAAAATAAAAGGACCACGGAGCGTTGGGGAGACAAGCGCCGTGGTCCGGAGAACTAGTTGCATCCATGAAGGAGTGAGTGGGGGTTGGGGCTGCAACTAGTCAACCTAATCTTATGCCTAGTTTTTTAAAAAGCAATTTAATTATTCACCCGCTCGGCAATCGGAGAAAAATGGTCGCCCACTAACTTCCACCGAAGCTGTATCTCCCTTAATCCAGAAAGACACCATCTCGTCTTCATCTTGGTAGAGCTCACCAGAGGTACTAACCTGTTTAGATAAAAGGACTTTTTGGTTTAAATCTAGCCACACCTCGGCTTCTGCAGCAGCGCCAGCTGGTCGATCTTCAATTCGGGCTATAAAAGATTTATCATCTGCACAATTGTAATTTACGGTGAGTACTGGAGCTGTAAGCTCATCGATAGACAACGCCAAACTATCGGCAGTACTAGTGGCCCCCCTATTATTTTTTTCACCACTTGTTTTAGCCGGACCAAAATATAAACCACTAGCAAAAAGTAGTACCACTACTACGAGCGCCAATATTGATCCATAATTTTTCTTACCCATTTTAATTTTTATTTAATTTTTAAATTTTTTTCTAGTCAATATTGCGATTATACGCCCCCCGTAGACGACCAGCAAGCAGTAGATATTTATTGCCAAACGGTGAACCGTTTTATAGGATAGACCAAGAAGCACAAAAACGAGGGAGGGCTTATGACCACTTACGCTTCAACCAGAGGGTCTGTTGGGTCTCAAAATTTTAGAGCCGTAGCTCTAGCTGGCTTGGCGCCGGACGGAGGACTCTACCAGCCAGAAAGATGCCCCAAGATAACCCCGTACCAATTGCGGGAATTGAGGCACCGGAGGTCATATCAAGAAATCGCAATGTTTGTCCTCAGTCGATTTATGCCCGACATACCCAACGGTGCGTTGTGGCAGATAATCCAACAGGCTTACAGCGTCGAAGCTTTTGGTCGAGAAATTGTCACAACAAAAGAACTGGAAGAAAACTTTTTCTTGATGGGTCTCGCGGGCGGGCCAACTCTCGCCTTTAAAGACATCGGCTTGCGTTTTCTCGCCCACCTCCTTGAGTATCTACTCGAGGAAAACGGGGAAACCCTGAACATTCTGGGTGCCACATCTGGCGACACCGGCTCAGCCGCCGAAGTAGCCTTACGTGGCATAAAGAGCGTCAAGGTCTTCATGCTATCGCCTTTAGGTCGCATGAGTCCATTTCAACGGCGACAGATGTACACCATCAGCGACCCAGCAATCCACAACTTGGCCATACGTGGAACCTTCGACGACAGCCAAGCGGTGGTGAAAAAAGTAATGGCCGACCACGAGTTTAAGGAAAAGTACCGAATCGGAGCGGTAAATTCCATTAACTGGGCTCGGATTGCTGCTCAAGTGGTGTACTATGTTTACACCTACCTGCAGGTAGCAAAACCGGGGCAGTCAGTAACTTTCGTGGTGCCGTCGGGCAACTTTGGCAACGCCTACTCCGCCCACATAGCCCGCCTGATGGGTCTGCCCATCAAGACCATCGTAGTGGCAACCAATGAAAACGATGTCCTGCGCGAGTTTCTGGAAACCGGCCGATACCGACCCAGAAGCAGTGCTGATGTAAAAATCACCACCAGTCCTTCAATGGACATCGCTCAGGCCTCCAATCTAGAACGCCTGATTTCGGACGTTGCCCTACACGATCCAGTCATTGTGCGTGTCCTTTGGGACAGTCTGGGAAAAAACGGGTTCTTTGATCTCAAAGATGTGGACTTGTTTGACCCAATCACAAGAGTCCGAGGATTTGAGACCGGCACGTGCAACGACCGCGAAAGCCTGCTGACGATCGCCACCACACTCGCCCGCTACGGAATTTTTGTGGATCCCCACACGGCCGTCGGACTGAAAGTCGGGCGACGATTCCTCGAACAAGGCCAAGGACCAGTCGTGGTCGCAGAAACCGCCCAAGCTGCCAAGTTTGAGGAGGCTATCAAAAAAGCCACCGGCAAGGCTCCGCCAATACCGGCTCGGTTTGAAAACCTTGCCGAGCTGCCAGAACATTTCACCGAAATGGATCCCAACCCGGAAAAGGTGAAGGGGTTCATCGTCGAGCACCTTGCATAGCAAAACCGTGTTGTCACCGGCGGTCTCGTATCCTCGAGACCGCCTTTCTTATACCCATTATCCTTGATTCGTTGTACTATAAATAGCGATATGGATGGAATAAAAAATAAAAAAGCCTTTTTTAACTACGAGATTACCGAAAAATACACCGCCGGCGTAGAGCTTTTGGGCTGGGAAGTAAAATCGGTCAAAGCGGGCCACGGCTCCCTTGAGGGCGCTTATGTAATTATTCGTGGGGGTGAAGCGTTTCTAACTGGGGCGACCATCCCCCCTTACCAGCCCAACAATACCCCTGAAGGCTATGATCCTCTGCGCGTCCGCCGGCTGTTGTTGCAGAAAAAAGAACTGGAAGAACTAGAAGAAGCAAGCGAAACCGCTGGCTTGACAATAGTGCCTTTAGGGATGTATAATAAAGGTAGGTATGTGAAAGTAGATATTGCCATCGGACGTGGTAAAAAGAAGTTTGATAAACGCGAAACGATCAAAAAACGCGAAACCGATATTAATATCCGTCGTACTTTGAAAACCAAAAAATAAGCCCGATCATTCGGTCTGATTTTTGAAATTGATTTAAAAAATCAGAGGGGATGATCGGCCTAGACAGTAGACGCTGTTTAGCTGTGCGTTCCGAGGATGTT
>CAYSSL010000012.1:0-16434 GCA_964433715.1 uncultured Candidatus Saccharibacteria bacterium
AATATGTTAAAATATTTCTAATGTCTAACTCTGAGCAAATAACTCGTATTGGGATTGCTGTTTTTGTTTTTAGAGACGGAAAATTTTTGATGGGTAAAAGATTGGGGTCACACGGAGAAGGCAGTTGGTCTATACCCGGTGGCCATTTAGAATTTGGTGAATCTTTTGCAGATACAGCCAAGCGCGAGGTACTAGAAGAAACTGGTCTGGAGATAAAAAATATTCACTTTGGAGCGGTTACTAATGATTTCTTTGTCAAAGAAAATAAACATTATGTAACTATTTGGATGTTGTCCGACTACTCAAGTGGCGAACCCACAATATTGGAGCCCGATAAATATGTCGAGCAGGGTTGGTTTGATTTTGACCAACTACCAACCCCTTTATTTTTCCCTTGGCAACAACTTTTACAATCTGAGTTTATTGCTAAAATTAAAAAAGATAAATAAAAATGAATAATTTATTTAAGTTTGTTTTTTCTCTCGGTCTACCACTGGTGGCTGGTTTTTTGGGTTCTATTTTTACAACTCCAGCAATTGAGGGTTGGTATGTTGGCTTGGAAAAACCACTATTAAATCCGCCGGCTTGGGTGTTTGCTCCAGTCTGGACTATTTTGTATTTGATGATGGGTCTAGCCCTTTTCTTGGTCTGGCAACAGGGAATTAAAAATGCGAGGGTGCGGACCGGATTGTTGGTTTTTGGAATTCAATTGGTTTTAAATGTTTTTTGGTCAATAATTTTCTTTGCTTGGCATAGTCCAGCTTTTGCCTTTATTGAACTATTATTTTTGTGGGTATCTATAATTTGGTTAATATATCTTTTTTATCGTATTAGGGCGGTGGCTGCCTATTTGTTGGTACCTTATCTCTTGTGGGTGACCTTTGCTGGCTATTTAAACTTTTCTATTTGGTTTTTAAACTAATTTATAAAATTGGGGCTGAGCCAACCCTTACCACCCCTATAGTTTTAGGGCTAGCTTTGACTTAAATTAAAAACGTGCCAAATGGGCAAAAATGTGTTACAATATGCCCTTAAATGCAAAAAGTCGGAATATCTCTTAAAAATATTGAATATTCAATTCAAGAGCGCCCTATTTTACAGGGCGTGTCTTTTCATTGTGGCATAAAAGAAAGACTCTGTATTTTTGGTGAAAATGGCGCCGGCAAATCCACCCTGCTCAAGATTCTCTGTGGTTTGGTGGAGCCCGATGCGGGCACGATAAACCAAGAGGGGCACTTGCGATTTACCTATGTTCCTCAAGAATTTCCCGCTAAACACAAAGAATTTAAGGTGACAGAGTATATAAAAAGCGAAGCGGGTGAGACGCTAGAAAAAAAGGTGGCTGTTTTTGCTCAGACTCTGGGTTTTAGTGTCGCCACTCATGGTGAAAAACTTTGTGGTAGTTTGTCTGGTGGGCAGCAAAAAATTCTAGCCCTTAGTGTGGCTTTTGCTATTAACCCCGACTTTTTGCTTTTAGATGAGCCAGAAAACCATTTGGATATTGTTAGTCGGCTTGAGCTGGTCTCACTGCTCAAAGATTTTCGTGGTGGTATTATTTTTATTTCTCATGACCGGTTGGTTATAGACTCCATTGCGACCAAGATTGGCGAATTGACCGGAGGCAAACTTTATTTGTCCGAAGGCGATTACGATGATTATGTGCAGGCTAAGATGGAAAGATTGGGTGGTTTACAAAGAGAATATGACGCCAAGTCTAAACGGATTCGCCAGCTATCGTCCACCATTGTTATTTTGCATCAAAAGGCTTTACGCGGAAAAGAAGTCTCATCTTACAAGCGAGCCAAAGCGGAACTAGAAGAGCTGAAGCGAGAGCACAAAGAAACGGGTCGACCGGACGACAAGCAGACCAAAATAAAAATTGCTCAGACCGACAATAAAATTCACAACGGCAAACTATTGTGTCGGATTAAAGATGCTAGGTTTAAATATCCCGAGGCTAAAGGTAGTACTTTTAGTGAAGTAGATTTAGAGCTATGGTCTGGAGATAAAATAGTTTTACTGGGCCGCAATGGTTCGGGTAAATCAACTTTTCTCAAATGTCTCACTGGTGAGCAGGAATTGAGTAAAGGCAGTATTGCTTGGGCCGATGGAATAAAATGGGCCTATTTTGATCAACATGCAGAATTTAATTTGGAAGATAATGCGATCAAGGTGGTGGGCAACAAACTGCATTGTGATGATAGTGACGCTCAAGCCGCTCTGGGGGCGATGAAATTTGATACGGCGCGGATGAATACTCTGACTAAAAACTTGTCGGGGGGCGAGCGGATGCGCTTGCGCTTTGCTATGGTTTTCGGTCAAAAACCAGATTTTATTATTTTAGATGAGCCCACCAACCATATTGATGAAGTGACTTGGGAAATTTTACTGGAAACTTGTCTCAATTCTAAAAGCTCTATTTTGTTAGTGACTCACGATTATGAATTTATTCAGGCTTTTAACCCACGCTTTTTTTGGATGATAGACGGACAGACGATAGTGCCACGGTACAAAGATCTAGATGTCTTGCTAGAAGAAATGAAAGGGGGAGAATAGGTTTTTAGTTTCCAGCTTGGGTTATATTTTGTGCCACTGGAAATAACTCTTTTTGTCGGGCTGAATTTCAATATAACCTTCTGGGCGGTAAGCCGATGTTGGTAAAATTACTTCAAAAGTATGATCGCGGTGGCGCACCCCTAAACCGGGGTAAGAAGTAGAAGGTGATACTGGTTGTTCAATAGTTTCTTTAAAAACAAGAGGTACGGTTTCTACAATACCCAGCTCTTCAGCCAGAGCTCTAGTTGCCGATTGGTGCGGGGTTTCGCCGGGGGACATTTTTTCACCAACCGAAAAATCGCTTGGTCGGCGTCGTGTTCGGCCATCATTAAAAACTTGGCGATCTTCGTTTAGGCGCAGGCGACCGTCTAATGTATCGTGAAAAACAGTGATTTGGACACCTTCGACTCGGCGAATTAGAGAAAATTGGTCATTTCCTTTTTCAAAATAGCATTCACCTTTAGTTAGCTCGTCTAGTAAGTGGTCTAAGGTTTTAGCTTTTCCTTTGCCCCATTCGGTAAGTGGAACTTGGTGGGTAGCCAAAAATGACTCTAACTTTTCTAGATTAATTAGGGGTTGATCTTTAGAAATGGCTGTTGGGCCAAACAGCATACTTGGTAATAGTGCTCTATCTGTAAACTCTATGCAAGTTTGTAAGAAACCGATTGCTCTACCGTTTTTATAAGTATGGATGGTGCATGGTTTGCTTGAGCTATGCACCATCCTGTTATAAAAAATATATGTTTAATAAACAAAAAATAAATATCAGTCTCTTAAGGGATTTCCCAGACGAAGATACTCGCTCGTCTGTCGCGGAGAGTAGCTATATCTACCGTGAAAAGGAGAGAATGAACCGACAACTTTTGGTTTATGGTCTTATGGGCTAAAGCTGATTAGTTTGCGATTAAAGATAAAAATCTTTATGATACCTTAATGGATAAAGATTATATCGTTATTCTCTTCTATAAATTCATTGGGATTCGAGATCCAGAAAATCTGGCTCGTTTAGAGCGAGACCGTTGTGAACGCCTAGGACTAAAGGGTCGCTCTATTATTGCGGAGGAGGGAATTAATGCTACTTACGAAGGCCGAAGAGAAGATATAGAAAAATATAAAGAAGAGTTAAGGCAGGACCCACTTTTCTCGGATGTGGTGGTTAAAGAAAGTCTGGGCAACGGTCAGGCTTTTCCTAAATTATCTATAAAAGTACGCCCCGAAATTGTTACTTTGGGGGCGGGGGTTTTTGATCCGGCGGCCGAGACAGCTACCGAATTGCCAGCAGAAGAGCTTGATCGTTGGTACGAAGACGATGAAGATTTTGTGGTGCTGGATTTGCGCAATAGCTACGAGATTAGCTCTGGTCAGTTTGAAAAGACGGTAGACCCAGGGCTAGATAATTTTCGGGATTTAAAGGATAAGCTAGCAGGACTGGAACCATTGAAAAATAAAAAAGTGGTAGCGGTTTGTACAGGAGGTATACGTTGTGAAAAAGCCACCTGTTTGTTAAAGCGAGAAGGTTTTGAAAAAATCTATCAACTAAAAGATGGGATTCATACCTATATGCAAAAATTCCCCGGTCGCCGGTTTAAGGGAACTTTGTATGTTTTTGATAACAGGATGACGACACCAGTAAACTTACAATCGGCGCGGGAAATAATTGGACGTTGTAAATTTTGTGATGATAAGTGTGAAAACTATGTTAGCGATGATTCGCTTCGCCCGTCCCGAAAAATTATCTGTTGTGAAGATTGTTTTTCCGCTCGTCGGGACACTTTGCGAGCTAGTGTTTCGGTTTAGTTTGACCCTTTGATTTTTTATATTTTTTGGGTTAGGAATTGGAGTAGAGAAAAGAACTTTTACTGGAGGACAAGTCATGCGATACCTTGCGGGAGTTGTTAACCTTGTTTTGGGCACTTTGGTGCTGGCGGTGTTCGGTACCCTGTATGTCATCTTGCTGCTCTTGTATCGGTGTTTGGGAATATCGCCCAGTCGGCTGCACCGACTTGAAGTTTGGTTTGCTCGCGCGGTGGTGGCGGGCTTTGGTCAGAAATTAGAAATTAGACCACCGGCTCATAGTGTGACGGCGCCGGCGGCGAAGAAGATTTACCTCATGGTGCCCCACACGAGCTTTCTGGACGTCTTTGTGACGGCCGCCGCTTTGCCGGAATACGCGACTGGCGTTGGCGCGAAAAATTATTTCCGCTGGCCGGTTATTGGGTGGCTACTGTCCCTGCGGATGAAGCCGATTGATCGGAACAATCACTACGATGCCATTGGCACCCTTAACCGGGTGGCTGAAGAAGCTTTCGCTCAGGGTATCGCCTTAGTTATTGCCCCCGAAGGGACTCGCACTTTCGGAGACAAGATGATGGAGTTTAAGAAGGGGGCTTTCTGTGTCGCTTTTGCCACAGGGGCGGAGGTGATACCTGTGGTTATAACCGGCGCCCGCCTTTCTTGGCCGAGAGGGAAGCTATTTCCGAAACGAGGGTTTGTGATGGTCAAGTTTTTACCGCCCGTTACGAAAAATGGATTCGTCAATGTCAGCAATATGGCGGCGCTTGTCTACGACAAGGTGGAGGCGGAACTGAATCATCATTAGGCTGTACGCCACGAGCCCAGACCTGCTTGCGCAGGTCTGGGCCGTTTTTTATGAGGAAGTGGGTGGGTGAACACTAGGGTCTTAAACTGGTATAATACCCCTATGGAACCACTACCTTCTCGTCTACGACCCCAAAATCTAAAAGAGTTTGTTGGCCAGTCTCACCTTGTTGGTTCTGGACAACCATTACGAGTGGCGATTGAAAAAAAGCATATATTTTCTTTTATTCTCTGGGGACCACCGGGGGTGGGCAAAACGACTTTGGCTCGTATTTATGCTAAATCTGTTGGTTTACCAATGAGCGAGTTGTCGGCCGTGTCGGCCGGCAAAGACGATATTAAAAAAGTATTGGCTGGTACTTTTGATAAAACCCCGATACTTTTTTTAGATGAGATTCATCGATTTAATAAAGCCCAGCAAGATTTTTTACTTCCTTTTGTTGAACAGGGAAAACTTATTTTGATTGGGGCAACGACTGAAAACCCCAGCTTTGAAATAATTCCGGCTCTTTTGTCGCGAGCGCGCGTGTTTGTTTTAAACGAGCTGACTGATTTAGATATAAAAAAGATTATTAAAAGATCTAAGATAAACATTGATAAGGAGTCTATCAATTGGTTGTCGGCAATGGCTGGTGGTGACGCTAGACAAGCCTTGGGGATGTTGGACAACACCTTGAGGCTCTATGGTTTGGTTAGCCGTGAGACTTTAGAGCAAACTTTGCAAGATAAACATTTGCGTTATGACAAAAAAGGCGAGGAACACTACAACACCATCAGTGCCTTTATTAAAAGTATGAGAGCGGGCAACCCCGATGCTTCGCTCTATTACTTGGCGCGAATGATTGAGGGGGGAGAAGATGCCAAATTTATTGCTCGTCGAATGGTAGTCTTTGCTTCTGAAGATATTGGGATGATGCAACCGACAGCTTTGGTAGTAGCTAATGAAGTTTTTAGAGCGGTAGAGACGGTAGGTTTGCCCGAGGCGGCCATTAATCTTGCTCATGGCACAGTCTATTTAGCCTCCGCCCCTAAAAGCAAGGCCTCTTATGAGGGTTTGATGCTGGCTTTAGCCGATGTTCGCCAGTATGGAAATTTGCCGATACCTAAAAAAATATTAAATGCCCCAACCAAACTAATGAAAAATCTCGGATACGGCAAAGACTATGAAAAATATGATAATAAAGATTTATTGCCGGAAAAACTAAAAAATAAACGGTACTATAATTTGGTTAATAAAAAATTAGATAAATAAAAAGTAACCCTTGGCAGCTAAAGCTGCCAAGGGTTACTTAATATAAAAACTTTAGGTCCGGCAACTTTTGCAACGGCAACCAAACAGACTAACAATAGCGGCGATACCCACCAATAGGTAAACTAAATTTTCTACCATTGGCCAAGAACCAATTAGCTTGTTGACTACGTTCCAGTTATTTCCCAAGAAATAACCTACGCCGATCAGTCCCCAGTTTATGCCTCCAATAACCAATAGGATATTGGTCAAACCCATTGTCTTACACTTGTTAAATCCAATCATAAAATATGGCTTAAAAGTTGTAAATCGACCTTTTGTAAATTATAAGTTAGTATACTATGGTTCCAATTACTAAACAGCTAAGTTTTACACATAATATTTTTTTATGCCTAAATTAGTCCCAATTGTGGTTGTGATAGTGGTTATTGCTCTAGGTTTAATGTGGTTTAGTGGTCAAGATAAAAAAGCTTCAGAGGTTGATAGCGATACTGCTACTTCTACCGCAGAAGAATTAAAGACCACCTTGCCCGATGATGGTTCTTATGAAATGTCGGCTGATGAGTCAACTGTAAATTGGCGTGGAACCAAAACTTTAATTGAAAATTATGAAGACACTGGGACATTAAAAATAAAGTCTGGTGTTTTTGCAGTGGAGAGTGGGATTGTATCTTCAGGAACAATTGTTTTTGATATGTCCTCGCTAGAAGCGGCCAGCTCTTCAAACTCGGTTGCCGGAATTGGTAATTTGACCAAACACTTGAAATCGGCCGATTTTCTAGACACCGTAAAATTCCCTACTGCCACTTTTGTTCTTGTTAAGGCTGATCCGGTTGGTGGTTCCGATGGTGGAACTTTCATTTTTACTGGTAATTTGACCTTAAAGGGGATAGCTAAAGAAATACAATTTCCGGTTCATTTTGCCCAAAATGAAGCCGGTGAGGTGGTAATAAATGGTGAATTTGAAATCAATCGCACCAATTGGGATATTCGTTATGGGTCCACTAAATTTTTCCAAGGTTTAGGGGATAAGGCCATCTCCGATATGATACAGGTGAAATTTGAGGCAGTGGCTAAAGCGGTCTAGGTTTTATTTAGACAGAAAAACAGCCTTCTTTATGGGGGTTGTTTTTTGTTTCCCCATTATCCACTTTTATTTTTCGTAGGAGTGATATAATAGATATATGCAAGAAGTCGTATCAGCACCGGTCTTTGTCCTTATTACAGGTATTGCGGAAATTTTGATTGTTATTTTTGCAGCAATTGTTTTTGCTTATGCTGTTATAATTGCTAAAAACATCAGCGATATTACCAAGCTCGCTAAAAAGGAAGCCGATAAAATAGCTTCCGATCTAGAGGAGGCTCGGCAAGATATAAAGAGTGGTGTTGAAATGACCAAAAAAAGAATTTCCATGCTTGTGGGGGCTTTGTCGGTACAACGAGCGTTTAGTCTCGTCATGAACGGCGTGCAAAAAGCGACCACTCGGCGCAAGGCGCGGAGGGCGGTTCGTAAGAATAAAAAGACTGAAGGTAATATTTAATAAGATAATACGAAAAAGATATGGCAGTAAAACCTAAAAATGCAGGTAACAAGAAGGATGATTCGTCTTTTGGAGCAGGGATTGCGGTTGGAGCTGGAATTATCGCAGCGATTGCTGGTGGTTATTTTCTTTATGGTCCAGACGGTAAGACCAATCGTAAAAAAGTTCGAGCTTGGGCGATAAAAGCGCGCGGTGAAGTTTTGTCAGAGATTGAAAAAATGAAAGAAGTTACCGCTGAAAAGTATGATATGGCGGTAGAAAAAGTTCTGACCAAATATAGCAAAGTTAAAGATATTACTGGTCCAGAAATTGATGATCTTAAAAGTGAGCTGAAGCGCTATTGGAAAAAAATCCAGACGGATATGAAACAAAAACTTGGCTCAGCTAAACCTAAAAAAACAGCAAAAAAATAGAAATTCATTTCCGCCCGGACACTCATAGTGACCGGGCGGATTGTTTGATGTTGTCATTATGATCCATTTTGTAGATAATTTTTCCACCTTGTTTTTAACCAGCTTAAGGTCTGGACCTTTGACTGATTTTTTCTATTTTATGACTACTGTGGGTGGGGTAGCGGGGGTGATGACAATACTCGGAGGACTATTTTTGTTTTCTATTTGGAGTAAAAAATACATCTCTACTGTTGTCATAGCTTCTGGTACAGTTTTGGCTTGGGCTATTCAGTTTTCACTAAAATTGACCTTTTTACGTTCACGACCAAGTGATTTGATGGCTTTGGTGGTTGAAGACGGCTATTCATTTCCTAGCGGACATGCCTTGGTTTCCTTTGTCTTTTTTGGATTGCTGACCAATGAGATAATCAAAAATAAATATGCTAGAAAATATTCTAGACTAATTGTCGCGGGTGCCACTTTGCTGATATTTTTAATTGGTTTATCTCGTGTCTATTTGGGTGTTCACTTTGCAACAGACGTTTTGGGTGGGTGGTTGATTGGTCTAATGGTTTGGTTATTGGTCGTTTGGCTATTTAAGCGTTAGAATTAAAATACAGGTTATGAATAATACATCATCAACACGCTTTATGGTTGGATTGATCACTGAGTGTAAAAAAGATCGCATCAATCTTTATTCAGCGGCGATTGCTTACTATACTCTTTTTTCATTGGCACCAATCTCTCTCATCATTACTTCTTTTTGGGGATTTTTTGTTGGACGTGAGGTCGTAATAAATATGTCTGAGAAAATAATTGGTAATATTTTTGGTCAGACGGGAGTAAGTTTTTATGAGGCGGTTGCTTCTTCTAATTTTAATAACTCGTCTTTAGTGTTGGCGATTATAGCTATTTTGCTAGTTATTTATGGTTGCACTCGCTTATTTCACAATATTCACTATGCTTTTGCTGATATTTTTAACTTTGAGACCGATGGTGGTACGGCGATAGAAAGAACTATTAAGCGAGAGGTTTTGTCTATGATTTATTTGATATTTTTGTTGGCTCTAGCTTTGGTTTTTGTCATTTTCAATATTGTAGTCAGTATTTCTAGTGATCTACTGAATCCAATTTTATTGTTGCCATTAGGTCAGTGGGGAATTGTTGTTTTTAATTACCTATCTACTTATGCCGCGATTGTTATTATTTTTACGGTGATATATCGTTTTGCTTCTTACCGCCGGATTGGTTGGGGCAGAGCTTTTAGGGGTGCATTATTGGGGTCATTTTTATTTACTTTAGCTAGTACCCTGTTTGGTGTTTATATCTCCCATAGCGCCATAATCCCTCTATATGGAGCTGCTAGTTTTTTGGTGGCTCTTGTTTTATGGTCTTATTATGCCGCTCTAACGCTTTTGCTCGGGGCTGAGGTGGCTAAAATTGAGGAGTGCCGCTATCCGCACCATCGACAGAAGGTGTGTTTATAGAGGGTAGTTATTAGTCTAAGTAGTGATATACTTTAAATATGAATAATGATGTAATAAAAAGCCGGACTTTACAGTTGTATTTTTTCGGAGCCTTGTTTTTTACGGCATCCGTTTTGACCTTGATGGTATTGTGGCCGTTTTTAAATAGTATCGCTATTGCTTTTGTGTTGGCGATAGTGTTTAAACCGCTCTACCGATATTTTCATCTTCGGTTAAAGATAAATTCTTCAATATCCTCGGCTACCTCTATTGTGGTTATTGGTCTAGTAATTGTTTTGCCTTTATCTTTGTTGTTTTCTCAGATTTTACAAGAAGCTAGAGATGTATCTATTTACTTGGTGAGTGAGGATTCTGAACAGTATATAAATAAGGCCGCTGGGGCGGTAGAAAACTATGTCCAAAAGATTGTTCCTGATTATAAATTGGATTTGGGTTCTTATACCGAGCAGTTTTCAAGTGGGTTAGTAAGAGGTGCTTTGGAAAATTGGAGTATTATTACTTCCGGCACCCTCTCGGTTTTATCTGGGTTGCTTAGTTTGGTTATTGCGGTGGTGTCAATATATTTCTTATTTAAAGATGGTCCGGAGTTGCGTCAAAATATAATTCGTTATAGCCCGCTGTCTGAAGATTTAGATCGCAAAATAATGCAAAAATTAGAGGACACGATAAACTCGGTTATTCGTGGGTCTTTTTTGGTGGCGATTGTTCAGGGGGCACTGGCGAGTTTTGGACTTTTTGTCTTCAGTGTTCCTAATCCGGTTTTATGGGGGGTAGTGGCAGCCGTGGGGGCACTTATTCCGGGGGTAGGTACGGCGATTGTTTTATTGCCGGCTGTCCTTTATCTATTTTTTGTTTCCACTCCTTTTGCTGCCTTAGGGTTGTTGATTTGGTCGGTGCTGGTTGTTGGGTTGATAGATAATATTTTACGGCCTTATTTTTATTCTCGAGGCATAAAAATACATCCGATCCTAATCTTATTGTCGGTCTTGGGCGGTATCTCAGTATTTGGACCACTGGGATTTGTATTTGGACCACTGATTCTTTCCTTGTTCTTTACTTTATTAGAGACTCATCGTTTGTTTGTTTCGGGAGAGCCGATTTCTGGTAAGCAAGAATAAACAAGCTGAAACGTCAGTAGGTGTATATCAATCAGATAATTTGTAACTGTTATGAATAAAACTTTAATTTTGGTGGCGGTCATTGTTCTTGTGCTAGGCATATTAGGGTCCGCTTGGTGGTTAAATAAAAATAATGGACCCGTTGTTAAACCAGAAGAAGATGTTAGCCTAACTGATTTTACTTATGATGCCGCTTCTCGTCGTTTCTTGGCTAAGGGCGGTGGTTTGTCTTCTATTGTAGTCCAAGCGGTACCGGTGGGTGAAGCTGATGCTGAAAATGTTGTCTTGGGGGAAATGTCTCTTGAGAGAGAGTCTGGTAAGGACCAAGAGTGGATGATGGACGTACCCAAATATCCAGTTCAGACTGATGAGATAATAGCGGTTGCTTATAAGGAAGATGGGAGCGAGGTGGGACGTCTGTCTTTAGCGATTCAAGGAGCCAATGAAATATATAACGCTTTGTGGCTCCAAGTTCCCTTTAAAGAAGCAGTCTTGTCTGTTGGTGAGTCCTTTACTTCCGATAATATAACTTTGAAATTAATAGATGTTGTTGAAGATAGTCGTTGTCCGGCGGGGGTAGAGTGTATTCAGGCTGGTCGTGTGACGGCTGATCTTGAGTTGACGGTGGACGGAAAGACTAGTGCTATTAGCATTAGGTCAGATGAAGGTGAAAGACGGATTGGCGCCAATTACGTAACAATGGTCAATGTTGAACCGGCGGCCGAAGAGGGGAAAACACTGTCCGCTACTGACTATGAAATAACCTTCTATATTACTGAGGATATAGAGAAGATTTAGTCGGTGGAGAGCTAATTCTGGTATAATAGCCTCACTATGACCCAAGCTGAGGCACTAGAACTATTAAAGATGGGACACAATGTTTTTTTAACTGGTCCAGCTGGTTCAGGTAAAACTTATATTCTAAATGAATATCGGCACTGGTTAGAGAAAAATAATATACCAGCTGTTTTAACAGCCTCAACAGGTATTGCCGCTACTCATATTTCTGGCGTGACTGTCCACTCTTGGTCTGGACTTGGAATAAAAGATTATATTAGTGATTGGGATTTGGAAAATTTGCTAGAAAAAAAATATCTCCACGACCGGCTGAAACGGCCGGCTGTTTTGGTGATTGATGAAATATCTATGTTGTCGGCCGCCCAACTAGATGCTGTGGAAAAAATAATAAAGTCTTTTCGGGGTAATGATCGACCTTTTGGTGGATTGCAGGTCGTTTTTTCTGGCGACTTTATGCAGTTGCCACCTATTGGTTCAGGTCGGCAGCCTGCTTTTGCGTATGAGGCCCAGAGTTGGAAAAATGGACGAATAAAATCTTGTTATCTTGAAAGTCAGCACCGTCAGGCGGATGACGATTTGTTAAAGGTCTTAACAGCTTTGCGTGAAGAGGAAATTGACGAAGAAATTAGAGAGATATTGATGAGTCGTTTTCGTAAACGACCAGAAGTAAATATGCCACCAGCTCGGCTCTATACTCACAACGAAGATGTAGATGCTATTAATCAGCGTGAATTAAACTTGGTGCCGGGGCCGACTAAAGTATATGAAATGGTTGGGCGAGGTGCTCGCAAGTTGCAAGAGACTCTAAAAAGGTCTGTTTTGGCTCAGGAGCGCTTATCCCTTAAGGAGGGGGCTCGAGTAATGTTTATTCGTAACAACTTTGAGGCCGGTTTTGTTAATGGCACCATGGGGATTGTTCATGGTTTTGAACGTAGTGGCCTACCTATTGTTATTTTAGCCAACGGGAAAAAAATTACGGTTAATTCGGAAACTTGGCGGATAGACGAAGATGGAAAAACTAAAGCTGAAGTTTCTCAAATACCTCTACGCTTGGCTTGGGCAATTACTATTCACAAAAGTCAGGGTATGAGTTTGGACTCCCTAGAAATAGATTTATCTAAGGCTTTTGTGCCGGGGATGGGTTATGTCGCTTTGTCACGAGCGAGATCACTAAAAGGGTTATCTATCCTTGGGATAAACAGTATGGCTTTACGTACGGACCCTAGTGCGGCGGCGGTCGATCGTAGCTTTCGTGATATGTCTTCTCGCTTTGCTCGCGGACTAAATTTGATGCCCGCCGAGGAAAAGAAAAAGTTGGTTCAGTCTTTTATTTCCGAGTCTTCTTCGCCTTTACCTCTCAAAAAAGTTTCAACTTATGAAGAAACAAAAAAAATATTATTGACCGGTGTAACTTTGTCTCATATCGCTAAAGAGCGGGGGATGACTGAAGAGACCATTATTACTCATTTAGAAAAATTATTAGAACAAGATCCAGCCCTAGATATTGAACATCTAAAACCTGCCAACAACCGATTTGAGAAAATAAAACAAGCTTTTAAAAAATGCGGTAGTAATAAACTTTCGGCAATCAAAGCAGAATTGCCCGCTTCGTTTAGTTTTAAAGAGATAAGACTGGCGCGCCTGTTTTTGTAGTTTAATTATTTTTTTATATTCTTAACTAAAGCTATAATATAGAGATAAAAATTTAAATATGAAATTTAAAAAAACATCACTAGATACTATCGCTTCTGCGGTCATAGCTTTAGCCATTGTTATTTCTTTTTCTTTTTTACTTTGGGTATCTAGTGAAAATAATAAAGATGTTAAAAATCTAAAACAATCAATCAATGTTTTAGAGCAACGTTTGGTACAGTCGGAGAATATTGTTACTGCTTTGGTTGATGGTAATGAAAAATTGGCCGTGGATTTAGAAAGCGAAAAGGTGGCTAGGGCGGAGGCTGAAAAAAACGCCGAGGAGTCTGTTCGCTCTATTGCTCTTCTTCAGGCTGATGTGGCTACTCAAAAAGCAACCTTAGAAGCTTCTGATTTAACCAAATTAATAAATAACTGGAGTCCTCGGGTGGTGCGCGTGGAGTGTGAACTTAGCCGTGCCGACGGTACCATTCGTGTTTCTAAGGCATCAGGAGTGGTAACTGTAAATGCTTCTGGGACAGAATTTATAACCAATAAACACGTCGTAGAAGAAGGAAAAATTATAGCTAATAGTTGTTTGGTTTTGTCTTACGATGAAAAAATGGAATACGAAGTCAGTGATATTAAAGTAGATTTGGATAGTGACTTGGCTTATCTAAGATTAAATAAATATACCAACTTCCCCCAACTAAATTCATTGGTAAAAAAATGTACGACCCCTCCAAATATTGGTGATCAGGTAGTTATATTGGGATACCCATCGGTCGGATCTAAGGATAGTATTACCGCTACCGATGGGATTATATCTGGGTTAGATAAAAAATATTATATTACTTCGGCTAAAATTGAACGGGGTAATTCTGGCGGTGGCGCTATTCACCTAAAAAACGATTGTTTGCTGGGTCTACCAACGCTGGTGGTGGCAGGACAGGTTGAGTCGCTGGCGCGCATCCTTGCCCTTTAGGCCACTTTTTTGTTAGGTTTCTATAATATGCCTCAGGATAAATATTCAGCCGTCTGGGTTTCCCACTCTTCTTTGGGTGATTTTTTGAAATGTCCCAGAGCTTATTATCTCCATAATGTTTATAAAGACCCCAAGACGAGAAGAAAAATAAATATTGTAAGTCCGGCCCTGTCTCTAGGCTCGGCGGTTCATGAGGTGGTGGAAGGTTTGTTAAATTATCCAGCTGGAGATAGGGCGAAACAACCTTTGTTTGCACAATTTGATGAAGCTTGGACCAAAGTTAGTGGCAAGAAAGGTGGTTTTATTGATCCTTCCCAAGAAGCCGAATATCATCAGCGGGGGCGTAAAATGATTGAGCGAGTTATGGCCCATCCCGGACCATTACTTAATAAGGCTATTAGATTAGCCCCACATGAAAATGATATGCCGCCAAACTTTCTTTTGTCTGAGAAAGAAAATATTATTTTATGTGGAAAGATTGATTGGTTGGAATATTTGCCAGAGACCGATAGTTTGCATGTCATAGATTTTAAGACGGGAAAAAACGAAGAAGGTAGTGATTCTTTGCAGCTACCAATATATTTACTTCTTCTTAATAATTTGCAAAAGAGAAAGGTGGGTAAGGCTAGCTATTGGTATTTAGAAACAGACAATAAATTAACACCGGTATTTTTGCCGACCGCCGACGAAGCTTATGAAAAAGTTTTTGATGTGGCGATTAGGGTAAAAAAAGCGAGAGAAAAAGGAGACTTTAATTGTCCACGGGGAGGTTGTTTTGCCTGCCGACCGTTTGAAAAAATTTTAAATGGCGAGGCCGAGTATTTAGGGACGGGTGGGTATGGTCAGGATATTTATTTTGTAAAATGAGACAATAAAAAAAAGGGGCTCTCACTGCGTAAGGTGAGACCCCCGATACCCACTGTGCCCTCTTAGTCTGTAGAGAGGGTGTTGGCGGGTTGGTGTACCGACATTTAACCATGATTGGGCGGGTGTGGTGCCGGCACGGGCTCTGTGGGAGCCCACTTGTGCCCATCTGTTGAAAGATGGGGCGAAGAATTGGTCGGCCGCGGCTGACTAGCTGGAGAAGCTGTCTAGGGGGTATCATCCTGTTCACCGACGGCCGATAAGATCTTTTAATGCCTTGGCTATTCTATATTTATTACTTAAGAAGTCAATATTTATAAATATAGTTTATAGTGTTAATACTTGATTGTCTTATGTCTAAATCATAATTTCTTGAATTAAGACCTTGGATTTGTTAGTAAATAATGATAATTTGAGATTTAAAGATATGAAAATAACTATTTTTGGCCTACCAGGTACGGGCACAAGTACAGCGGGAAAAATATTGGCTCAGGAGCTCGGGTTTGTTTTTAGGTCGAGTGGTGATATTTTTCGTCAGATGGCGGCCGATTTGGGTCTAAATGTTAATGAGTTCAATCATTTAGCTGAGAACGGGGATAAATATGATCAAGAACTTGATTTTCGGGTTAGAGATTATGGATTAGAAAACGATAATTTTGTTTTTGATAGTCATTTGGGTTGGCACTTTATTCCAGATTCTATAAAAGTAGGACTAGTTTGTGATTATGGTGAGAGAATCAGGCGGATAACAAATAGAGAAGAAAAAGATTTTTCTGTGGTTGAACAAGAAACTAAAGATCGAGAAGGGTCTATGGCTGGCCGTTATTTAAAATATTATGGCGTTGTTTATCCACCTAATTATAGTGATTTAGATTTGGTAATTGATACCACCACTATTAATCCAGAAGGGGTTGTAAAAAATATAATAGATTTTATTAAAACAAAAACAAATTGTCTGAACCAATCAAATTTGAAATAGAAAAAAAGGGCAATGGCTTAGCTAGGGCCGGTGTTATTTCGACACCGCATGGTGATATTGCCACGCCGGCTTTTGTGGTGGTGGGGACCAAGGCGACCGTGAAGGCCCTTACCCCTGAGCAGGTAAAAGGCCTAGGGGCACAAACTACCCTTTGTAATACTTATCACCTTTACCTTCAACCAGGTGATGAGCTGGTGGCTGGGGCCGGTGGGCTGCATAAGTTTATGAATTGGTC
>CAYSSL010000013.1:0-6278 GCA_964433715.1 uncultured Candidatus Saccharibacteria bacterium
ATATCAAAAAAGCCCAAAAAAGCAAAAAACTGGGGGCTCGCCAAGAGGCCCCAATCTGCTATAATTTGTCCACCATGACTACCACCAAAAAACACACTTGGGATCTGTCCCCCCTCTACAAAGCGGATACCGACCCGCAAATTGAGAAAGATCTGGAGAAGCACAAGAAGGCCAGCTATAAATTTATAAACAAATGGAAAGACCGGACAGATTATCTAAAATCCGCCAAAGCCCTGAAAGAAGCTTTGGCGGATTATGAAGCGTGGCTTGATGCCGGTGGAATCTTGGGTGAGATTGGTTATTATTTTTCTCTTCGTGGTGCCCAAAACGAAAACGATCCAAAACTTAAGGCCCGCCTAAATCAAATTACCGATTTTGGTACCAAGATTGAAAATGACGCTCAGTTTTTTACTATGCGTCTGGCTAAAATCGGGTCAAGTGAGCAACAACAATTTCTAAATGACAAAACTCTAACCCGCTACCACCACTTTCTTAAGCGGTTATTTGATGATGCTAAATATCTTCTATCGGAACCTGAAGAAAAAATACTAAACCTAAAATCTAGTCCCGCTCATAGCCAATGGGTACAAATGACCTCCTCTCTTCTTGCGAAAGAAACCCGTCAGGCTTACGACCGAGACGGCAAATCAAAAACGCTTACCCTATCATCACTCATGGGCCTAATCTCCCATTCTAAACCAAAAATCCGCGATAAGGCGGCGGAAGCTATAAATGACATACTATCTAAACTAGCCGATGTGGCCGAAGCCGAAATAAATGCAATCTTATTGGATAAGAAAATAGATGATGAGTTGCGCGGTCTACCAAGACCAGACTCTGGTCGACATTTGTCTGATGATATTGAAACCGAAGTGGTTGACGCTTTAGTTGAAGCAGTAAAAGCCCAATTTAATACTAGCCAACGCTTTTATAAGTTAAAAGCCAAACTTCTCGGCAAGAAAAAGTTGGCCTACCACGAGCGAAATGTCCAAATTGGCAAAGTGAACAAAGAATATACTTTTACCGATGCCGCCAAACTAATAGATAAAGTTTTTGGTCTTCTTGACCCAGATTTTCAGCGTTATTTTCAAGGTTTTGTTAAAAATAAACAAATTGACATTTTTCCCTACCAAGGAAAATCGGCTGGGGCCTTTTGTGCCTACAACAACCCTAAGTCACCAGTCTATATTCTCTTAAACCACAACAATGAGTTAAATGATGTGCGGACACTTGCCCACGAAGCCGGTCACGGCATAAACGACGAGTTGATGCGTGAAATCCAACCAGCTATCTATTTTGGTACCCCCATGGTCACCGCCGAAGTCGCCTCCACCTTTACCGAAGATTTTGTATTGGAAGAAATATTACGCGAGGCCGATGACGAGCTCCGATTTTCACTCCTTATGACCAAATTAAACGACGATATATCCTCTGGTTTCCGCCAAGTCGCCGCCTATTTATTTGAGACCGAGCTTCATAACACCTTTCGTAAAGAAGGCTATTTATCTAAAGAAAAAATTGGATCAATCTTTCAAAAAAATATGTCCGCCTATATGGGTCCCGCGGTGGAACAAAGCGCTGGTGCCCAAAACTGGTGGATATACTGGGGCCATTTCCGCAATTTCTTTTATGTCTATTCTTATGCCAGTGGAGTACTAATCTCTAAATCACTGCAAACATCAGTAAAGAAAGATCCAAAATTTATAGAGAAAGTTAAAGACTTCCTACGCGCCGGCACCTCCGACTCGCCTAAAAATATTTTTGCCAAATTGGGTATAGACATTACCAACAAAAAGTTCTGGCAGGCCGGTCTAGAAGAAATAGCCGACACTCTAGATGAAGCCGAAAAATTAGCCAAGAAACTTGGTAAAATATGACCCTAACCTGCTATACTTAGTCTGTATGAATATAAGCCTGTCTATTCTATCAATTGTCGTGGCGCTCTTGGGTTTTAGCCTATCGTTTTATATTTGGCAAAGTAAAAAAAAGAACAAACCTCTAATTTGTCCTCTAAAATCAGACTGTGAAGCGGTAGTAAAGAGTGATTTTTCTAAACTATTTGGTATACCCCTTGAAATACTAGGTCTGCTTTATTATGCGACAACAGCAATAAGTTATGCGACGTTTTTATACTATCCAGTTTGGAAAACACCTCTGGTCACTTTTAGCTTTTTAATAGTCACAACAATCGCCTTTTTGTTTTCTCTCTATCTGACTGCGGTTCAAGCCTTTGCCATTAGACAGTGGTGTGTCTGGTGTTTAACTTCGGCTACCTTATGCGCTGTTTTATTTATAATCACTATTTTTGGCAATGATTTATCGTTCGCGGATATGCTTACCCGTTACTACGATTTTCTAGTAGCGGGCATCACTATTGGTCTCACCATCGGGGTTGGCTCTACCACGGTTTACTCTCTTGTTTATCTAAAATTTCTACGTGATTTTAAAATTTCCCAAACCGAACAAGATATTTTAAAAACCATAGGTCAGGTGGTGTGGATTGCTCTAATTATAATTATTTTTTCAGCCGTCAGTTTATATATATCTGATCCAGAAATTCATAACGCTTCCCCAACTTTTATTTTAAAAATTATTGTTATGGGCGTAATTTTGTTAAGTGATGCCATGCTCAATATTTTTGTTGCCCCCCAGCTAATTGATATCTCTTTTGGTAAACGTCGCGAACACGAAGCCGGAGAATTGCACAGCCTACGGAAAATTTCTTTTGCTTGGTCTGCCGTCTCTCTGGTCTCTTGGTATTCCCTCCTCACTCTTTTGGCTCTACCCCTATCAATTGCCACCTCTTTCGGCCAGTTAGTCATCTACTACCTTGCCGCTCTCGTATCTGCTTTAATAATCAGCCAAGTGGTTGACTATAACCTGTCAGCCCAATAAACTGCGGTCATGACCAGCGAATGGACTAGGGCTAAAGAGGCCCTCTTGAGTGGCAAATTGGCCGTTATACCCACAGACACTATTTATGGTGTTACCGCTTGCGCCTTTAAACCTGAAGCCATAAAACTCTTAGACGGTGTCAAAAAGAGGAGCAATAGTGACCCGTACATAATTTTAATCGCCGATCAGAAAGACTTGGCTCTTTTTGGTGTTGAACTCAGTCAAAAACAAAGCCAATTTTTAACAAAAATTTGGCCGGGACCGGTGAGTCTAATTCTTTCCCCTACCAACAAAGAATTGAACTACTTATATCGCCATAAAAATATTGCCCTAAGACTACCCGACAATGACAACCTACGAAATCTCATACGCCAAACCGGCCCCTTGGCGGCCCCTAGCGCCAATCCCGCCGGTGCTCCCCCAGCCCAAACAATAGAAGAAGCTAAAGCCTATTTTGGTGAATCGGTTGCTTCTTATGTTCACCAAGAACAAGAGCCATTCATTGGACAGGCTTCTACTTTAGTGGATTTATCACAAGATGAACCCAAAATATTGCGCCAAGGAAAAACCGATATAACAAAGGCAATATCTTGTTTAAAATAGCTAAAATAAAAGTACTCATTTACAGTCCCCCCAGACTCGTTTATTATCAAAATATGGAAAATAAAACTACAATCAATTACGACGACTTCTCCAAGGTGGAGCTTAGAGTGGTTACTATCCAAGGAGCAGGCAAGGTTGAAGGTTCGGATAAATTATTAAAACTAGAAGTATCTCTAGGAGAAGAAAATAGACAAATTATTGCTGGTATTGGGAATAAATACCATCCAGAAGATCTGGTTGGAAAACAAATCGTCGTGGTGGCGAACCTAGAGCCCCGCCAGTTAATGGGGCACGAAAGCCAAGGTATGTTGCTCGCCGCCCAAGGAGAAGACGGTCCAGTAATTTTGAGCCCCGCTGAACCGGTACCAACGGGAGGAATTATTAAATAATAAAAAATATTATGAAAGAGAGAAATATTCTGATTATTGTTGTTGTGTTAGTAATCGCTGGTATAGGTTGGTGGCTATTTGATAAATCTACTGCTAATTTAACGGCTGAAATTACGTCTTTTGACGAATGCGTGGCGGCGGGATTTCCTATCATGGAAACATACCCAGAGCAGTGCAAGACAACAGATGGGACAACCTTTACTAAAGATATTGATCCGGCAGACAATCTAGAAAATATGATTCAGGTTGATCTAATAAAAGATGGTGACACCGTCTCTAGTCCCCTCACCATTACCGGCAAAGCCCGCGGACAATGGTATTTTGAAGCTAGCTTTCCAGTAGAAGTTGTAGACGACAATGGAAATTTATTAGCTCAAACACCAGCTCAAGCTAAAGGTGAGTGGATGACCGAAGACTTTGTCCCTTTTGAAGTCACCCTAAATTTTGTCGCTAGCTCTACCAACCAAGGTAAAATAATCTTTAAACGAGACAACCCTTCTGGCTTACCAGAAAATGATGCTCAACTAGAAATTCCAGTAAATTTTACCGCCCCAGCTGAAATGGCATCCTCTACTAGCGCGTGATAGAATGCCAATACTTAAAAGTTAACTTATAAACCAAGATGGAAGAAAAAAAATCATTGCCCAACCTAGCCACTCCTGTTGCCGTGGTTATCGCTGGTCTGGTTATTGCCGGAGCAATCTTGTATGGAAACTATCAGAAAAAAGATGAAGTCCAACTACCAGACGCTGATTTGGTAATTAAAAGTTTTGAAGCGGTCAACAGCAACGACCACACAAGAGGAAAGGTTGGAGCTAAACTTACTGTCTTAGAATATTCAGATCTAGAATGCCCATACTGCAAAATATTTCACCAGACAATGACCGAAGTTACCGCCACAAATAAAGATATTGCTTGGGTTTTTCGCCATTTTCCTATTGAGTCACTACACAGCAAAGCCACCAAAGAGGCTATCGCAGCTGAATGTGCCGCCAGCCTAGGAGGAAAAGAAATGTTTTGGCAATATATTGACGAAATATTTAAAATTACCCCATCAAATGATGGTCTAGACGCCGCCCAGCTCCCGATAATTGCCACCAAGCTTGGCTTAAATACCCAAGCCTTTAACTCTTGTCTAAACACCGAAGAACCAGCCAAAATAGTAAGCGACGATTTTGATTCCGGTGCCCAAGTAGGGGTAGATGGCACACCATTTGTCCTTGTGATAAAGGGTGATGAGGCTTATCCAATATTCCGCTATACCTCACCTCAAAAAATAGAAGATAGAGAAGTTAGAGAGTTAGCCATAGAAATATATAAAACGTACGAAGCTAAAATAAACGAAGCCAGAAACGCAGCAAATTAACAACCAAAAAAAACCGCCCATACGGGCGGTTTTTTTTGGTTGTTAGTATCCCAACAATCGTTTAGCTTTATCGTGTAAGCGAATCTTTTCGTGAGCCTTAGCTTCAATTTGGCGAATACGTTCGCGTGTTACACCAAATTCTTTACCCACCTCCTCCAGAGTTCGCATCACTCCATCGTCTAGTCCGTGCCTCATTTCCAAAATCTTCCGCTCTTTTGGTGTTAGATCATCAAGAATTTCCTGAATTTGATCTCGCAAAATTCGGCGCGACACTTCTTGATCTGGTGGGGCAATTTTATCATCGGCCACAAATTCACCAAGAGAAGACTTTTCATCGTCGTCATCGGTTGGCTTGTCTAGTGAAGCCGTACTTTGGTCAATCTTTTCTATCGTATGCACCTTTTCTACATCAACCCCCATTTCCGTGGCAATTTCTTTAGGTAGTGGTTCTCGCCCTAAATCTTGAGACAAGCGTCGTACAACCTGTTTGTATTTAGCGATTGTCTCCACCATATGCACCGGAATCCGAATCGTGCGCGACTGATCGGCCAAGGCTCGAGTAACCGCCTGCCGGATCCACCAAGTCGCATAAGTGGAAAATTTAAAACCTTTACGAAAATCAAATTTCTCTACGGCCTTAAACAAACCTAGATTACCTTCCTGAATCAAATCGAGTAAAGTCAGGTCAGAACTCCGACCAATATATTTTTTGGCAATAGAAACCACCAAGCGTAAGTTGGCATTAGCTAAAGTCTTTTTTGATTCCTCGTCGCCTTCCAATATACGTTTAGCCAGTTCACGCTCTTCGGCGCCAGTTAAAAGTTTATGTTTACCAATTTCCTTAAGATACATCTGGACTGAATCCAAAGCTGATTCTGAAGTGTGACCACGCCCTTTAGCTGTTGGTTCAAAATCATCCAACAAACCACCTTCTTCTAAAACATCAATACCAGCTTCTTCAAACTGAGCATATAAATCTTCTAGAAAAAATATATCATTTTCAATATGAGGAAATTCTTTCAACA
>CAYSSL010000013.1:6378-15925 GCA_964433715.1 uncultured Candidatus Saccharibacteria bacterium
GCAACCATTTTTTTCTTATTATTTTTAGTTTTAGCCATGTAGTAAAATTAGGCTTTTTTATTAATCAAATTTGAGATATCTTGGCATTTTTTGAGGCATTTGTCTATCTCGATTTCATCCCCCACCACCTCTGCTTCTTTTAACTTTTTGGTCGCCAGAACTAATTCTCGCTTTAAAAATTCATCCTTAAAGTTAGCGTAGAGTTCCTCTACTATCTTCTCTAAATCGGATAAACCAGCTCCAAAACCTATCTCTATTTCTAACATAATTTTATCCTTTTGGGGCAACAGTCTTTCAACACCAGCCCGCACAAACACCGTCCCCGCCAAATCTTCCATCAACTTGTAGATCTTATTTTTTTCTAAAACCTCATTATTTTTATCACCAAGTTGCCACAACAAACCGATTAACTGACGAAAAATCTTGGCGAGACGAGACTCGGTTTCAGTTTTAATACCGGCCGTTATAGCTGGGGGCGAAGAGTTGGCGGTTTTTACATTTGCAGTAGACTCTTTGATGTCTGCCCAGACTACCTCTTCTTTTATATTGGTAAGTTCAGCAATTTTGCCAATAAAGTGAGCCTGATCAATTCGTTCGGGCAAGCGACTAACTAGAGAATAGATATCTCGCTTTATAGCATGAGCTCGTTCTCGTCGCTCAGAATATTTTTTAGTCAAAACTGATAGATAAAAATCAATAACGTGCTCGGCTTTTTTGACTAAACCAAGCAAACTATCAGGGCTAGTTTTAACCACATCAGCCGGATCTTTTCCTTCTGGTAAAGACACAATCCTCACTTCTAAGCCCAAACCTAGGGCTAGTTCTAATGCTCGCCGAGAAGCTGCAATACCGGCCGAATCGGCATCAAACGCCATATATAGATTTGACGACAAGCGTTTTAGGGTTAAAAGATGTTGTTCAGTTAGAGCAGTGCCAGATACAGCCACCGCCTCCACCAAGCCGGCTTGGTGGCACATAACCAGATCCATTTGCCCTTCCACCAATATAGCCCGATCTTGGCGTCTAATGGCCACCCTAGCCTTATCTAGGCCATACAAGAGCCGAGACTTGTCGTAGACAATAGTCTGCGGCGAATTTAGGTACTTAGCCTCTTCGGCCCGACTGTTATCATGGTCAAAAATACGACCAGAAAAACCCACAATTACTCCCCCAGCATCGGCCAGTGGAAACATTATCCGTCCCCGAAAACGATCATAATGTGACTGTCCCACCGCCCCCTCTTTTTTCATAATTGCCAAACCAGCTTTTTCTATCAAGCCAAGGGAGAAACCTTCCGCCACCAAATAGTCAACCAAGTGACGCCAACCCAAAGGAGCAAAACCTAAATTAAATTGTTCAATACTCTCAACAGTCAAACCACGGTCTAACAAATATTTTTTAACTTCTTCGTGTTCATTTAGTTTTTTCTGGTAAAACTTAGTGGCCGCGAGTAAAACCGCTACCACTTCTTCTCGTTCACGATTGTGCGGTAAGGCATTGGTCCCCGTCAACTTGAGTTCAATACCCGCTTTAGTAGCCAATTGCTTTAAAGCTTCAATAAATTCTAAACCCTCTATTTCTTGAACAAAAGTGATAGCATCACCCCCTTTATTACACCCAAAACAATGAAAACTTTGGCGAGTTGGTGAGACAAAGAACGAGGCTGTCTTCTCATTGTGAAAGGGGCAACGACCCTTAAAATTTACACCGGCCTTGGTAAGTGGCAAATAGGCCGACACAACGTCGACAATATTTAGCCTTTCCTTAACTTGTTCGGCGGGAGTAGGCATTAAGTTTTGATTAGCCAAAAGAGGTCTTTGCAGATAAACAGCTACAATGAGCCGACTTAAGCAAAGACCTCACTTGGATTCTACTAAGATCGCTAGCGAGTATGCAGACGATCGCTGTCAGCTTCGGCTACCTCATTATACCCAGCTATCAAACCAGTACCAGCCGGAATCAGGCGGCCAATAATAACATTTTCCTTTAAGCCTCGAAGTTTGTCTTCACCACCCTTCAGAGCCGTCTCAATCAAGACCCGAGTGGCGTGCTGGAAAGATACGGCCGACAAGAAACTAGAGGTAGTAAGGGCCACTTCCGAAATACCCAGAATAACTTGATCACCTTTAGACTCTTCCCGATCAGCCTCTTTCGCTTTACGATTTTCCTCAACAAATTCTAGATACTCTACAATTTCGCCAATTCTAAAACGAGTATCCCCAGGGGTCTTAATCTTACGTCGAGAAAACATTTGGTGAATAATCAGCTCTATGTGTTTTCTGGCGATCGCCACACCCTGCAACTGATAAATAGCGTTGGCTTCTTTGATGATATAGTCTTCCACTTCCTGACGACCAGCCAATTTTTGATATTGAGTGAGGTCAACCGAACCATCGGTTAAGACTTGGCCACGAGTTATTTGATCACCCTTCTTAACCACAACCGAACGAGTTGGTGGCACTGAATATTCCACACTGCCCGATTTGGCATTTTTCTTTTTGCTACCCTCATCAACCAAAATAGTAATAATAGTTTCTTTTGGTTCTTCTTTTATTTCCAAAATCGTACCATCAACTTCTGATACCGTGGCTGGATTCTTAGGATGGCGGCGTTCAAATATTTCTTCAACGCGAGGTAACCCGCCCACGATGTCACCACCAGCTGAACCCACACCACCGGCGTGTTTAGTACGCATTGTAAGCTGAGTACCCGGCTCACCAATCGCTTGGGCGGCCACAATACCAACCGGCTCGCCAATTTTTACCAATACGGCCCGACCAGGGTCAGCACCATAACATTTTTGACAGACACCAGAAAGAGTTTTACACACCAGTGGAGTTCTAATATGAGCTTCGGTAATGCCTTCCTTTTCCACCATTTCAGCATCGGCCTTGGTCACCAAATGATCCTTGGCTAACAATTCTTTACCATCTTTATTTTTGATTGCCGACAAAAGAATGCGTCCTTTTATACTGTTACCAATACCAGAGTCAAAACCAAGAATATGTTTAGCAGTAATATGTTTGCCTTCATTATCACCACAGTCCTCTTCGGTAATTACCAAATCTTGGGCCACGTCCACTAGTTTACGAGTTAGATAACCAGCCTTAGCAGTGTTTAGCGCCGTGTCAGCTAGACCCTTACGAGAACCGTGAGTGGTAATAAAGTATTCAAGTGGTGACAAACCTTCCTTGTAAGATGGAATGATTGGGAAGTCGATGATATTACCAGCCGGGTTCACAATCAAACCTTTCATACCCACCATTTGAGTCACCTGACTAATAGAACCTCGAGCTTTAGAGGTGAGCATATCTGTCACCGAACCATCTTTAACCAAAGTTTCAGGAATAATCTTTTCAATTTTGCCACGAGCGCGCGTCCAAATCTCAATTGTCATACGTTCACGCTCAATATCTGACAACAAACCTTCGTTGTATTTTTCTTCAATAGACAAGGCTTCTTTACGTGCCTCTAACACAATATCTTTTTTACCAGCCGGTACCTGAACATCATCAATACCCCAAGTAATACCGGATTTGGTAGCAAACTTAAAACCGAAAGATTTTACCTTGTCTAGAATATCTGGCATCCGCTCAATACCGTAAGTATTGATAAGCTGGTCAACTATTTTACCAATTTCACCACCAGTAATTTCTTTGTTGATAAAAGTAAAATCAGACGGCAAGGTATTGTTGAACAAGATACGCCCGACGGTTGTTTCAAAAATCTGGCCGGAAAGTTCTTTATATTTTTCAGCCTTACCACCTACCAATTTTATTGGCTGTTGTAACGTCATTTCACCAAAGTCGTAGGCCATAATAGCCGCATTTGGACTTGGGTAAATTTTTATCTCTACTCCTTCTTTAGGACGTAATTTGGTAACCCAATAAGTACCCAAAATCACATCCATCATCATGTTAACGATTGGATCACCAGAACCAGGCTTCAAAAGGTTTTTGTTAGAAGCAATAATCTCCCGCGCTTCTTTTTGCGCTGCTGCCGATAGTGGCACGTGCACTGCCATTTGGTCACCATCGAAGTCGGCATTGAAAGCAGCACAAACGAAAGGATGAACCTGAATAGCATTACCCTCAATAAGAACCGGTTTAAAAGCCTGAATACCCAAACGGTGCAAAGTTGGAGCACGGTTTAGAAAAACGTGTTTGTGTTTAATAACATCTTCCAAAATAGCCCAAACTTCTGGAATACCTTCATCAATAAGGCGACCGGCGCCACGAATATTAAAGGCTAATTCCTGTTCCAAAATTTTAGCAATGACAAACGGTCGGAAAAGCTCTAGTGCCATATGCTTTGGCAAACCACATTGAGATATTTTTAGTTCTGGACCAACCACAATTACCGAACGACCAGAATAGTCTACACGCTTACCCAACAGGTTCTGGCGGAAGCGTCCCTGCTTACCGCGCAAACTGTCAGCTAAAGATTTTAGGGGGCGGCGTTGAGCCTGATTCATTACCCCTTCACCGCCAGCTTTACGAATCGAGTTATCAATTAGGGCATCAACCGCTTCTTGCAAAATACGCTTTTCGTTACGCAAAATGACATCAGGCGCATTTAGATCAATCAGTTTTTTAAGACGATTGTTGCGGTTTATTACCCGACGATAAAGATCGTTAACATCTGAAGTGGCATGACGGCCACCATCAAGAGCCACCATTGGCCGCAGGGCCGGTGGAATAACCGGGATGTTTTTCATAAACATCCACTCTGGTCGAACACCCGCTCGACCAATAGACTTGATAAGGTTAAAACGCTTCTGGATTTTGGCTCTTTCTACCGCACTCGCCTTTTCCAAATCAAGCGCCAACTGCTTTTCCATTGAAGGTAAGTCGATTGATCCAAAAATTCGATTAATCGCCTCGGCGCCAATCCCCGCTTCAAAAACGGTACCAAATTTCAGTGACAAACGATGATAAGTAATCTCATCCAAAACCTGCCACAAACGCAATCCCTCAATAGTCTTTTTGGTAGATTGTAGAGAATCTTTCAAGCGCTCGCGTTCTTCGTCGGTAGACAATTCCTTGAAACGAGTCTTGTACTCACTATCAAGTTGTTTAAGAATTCTACCCCTCTCTTCTTCATTAACAGATGTAACAATATAACCAGCAAAATAGATAACTTTCTCTAAATCAGAAATAGACAAATTTAAGATAGTCCCAATCCGCGAAGGAATGCTCCGGAAAAACCAAATATGAGCAACGGGGCTAGCCAACTCAATATGTCCCATTCGTTCACGACGAACAATCGAGCGAGTTATTTCCACTCCACATTTCTCACAAATAATACCCTTGTAACGAATGCGTTTATATTTACCACAATAACATTCATAATCTTTTTCTGGTCCAAAAATACGTTCGTCAAAAAGACCACCACGCTCGGAGCGACCGGTGCGATAGTTGATAGTTTCTGGCTTGGTTACCTCACCATATGACCATTCTTTTATTTTTTCAGGCGACGCTAGTTTCAATGTAATAGCGTCGAATACCCTGACTGTCTCTTGTGTTTGATTGTTGTTCATATTTTAAAAGAGTTAGAGATTATTCGCCGCCTTTAAGTTCTACATCCAACCCTAAACCTCGCAATTCATTTAACATGACATTAAACGAAGCGGGCACATTGGGCTGTTTAACATGCTCACCCTTAACTAAAGAATCAAAGGTTTGGGAACGACCAACAATATCGTCAGACTTGATAGTGAGCATTTCCCGAAGAGAATAGGCTGCCCCATAACCTTCAAGTGCCCACACTTCCATTTCACCAAAGCGCTGACCACCCCCTTGAGATCGGCCACCTAGTGGCTGCTGAGTAATAAGTGAGTATGGCCCAATCGAACGCATATGAATCTTGTCTTCCACCATGTGCGCCAATTTCAAGATATACATATAACCAACCGCTACATCCTGCTCAAATTTATCACCAGTAAAACCGTCATAAAGAGCAACTTTACCATTGTCATTAAAACCAGCCTTGACCAGCTCGCCTTTAATTTCCTCGGCGGTAACCCCCATAAAGGTCGGAGTAATAGCTTGATAACCTAAAGCACTAGCCGCTAAACCTAGGTGCATTTCAAAAATCTGACCAAGGTTCATACGGCTCGGCACACCAAGCGGTGTCAAAATAACATCCACCGGAGTACCGTCTTTCATATAAGGCATATCTTCTTCTGGCAACACCCGAGAAATAACACCCTTGTTACCATGGCGACCAGCTAGCTTGTCACCAACAGAAATATTTCGCACTTGAGCCACCTGAATATAAATACGTTTAATAATACCCGACTCAAGTTTGTCGCCATTTTCTCGAGAAAACACCTTAACACCAATCACGCGACCGCGCTTACCGTGCGGTACGCGAAGAGAAGCATCTTTAACATCTCGTGCTTTTTCACCAAAAATAGATCGCAAAAGACGCTCTTCGGGAGTAAGTTCAGTTTCACCCTTAGGGGTAATTTTACCTACCAAAATATCATTCGGTTCAACTTCTGCCCCAATTCTCACAATGCCATCTTCATCGAGATTTCGCAGTTTAGCCTCGCCCACGTTTGGAATATCATGAGTGGTGATTTCTGGCCCAAGCTTAGTATCACGCACATCGGCTTGAAACTCTTCAATATAAACTGAGGAAAATTTACTGTTTTTGATCAGACGTTCCGAAATAATAATCGCATCTTCATAGTTAGCTCCATGCCATGACATAAATGCCACCAGTGCATTTTGACCCACTGCCGCTTGTCCCCGATCAGATGAAGATGTATCTACTAGCAAATCGCCTTTTTTAACCTTCTGGCCCAGCGAAACTACCGGACGCTGATGGAACATTGAGTTGTCATTGGTTTTAGAGAAACTTATCAGCTGGTGTTCCTCTTCTTTACCATCCTCACCCTTAACGGCAACCTTATTGCCATCAACCTTAGAAACAACACCATTGCGACCGGCATAAATAACACGGCCAGAATCACGAGCCACCTTTGACTCAACTCCAGTAGCGACAAGTGGCGCTTCGGGCACCAAACAAGGAACAGATTGTTTCTGCATATTTGAACCCATCAGGGCACGGTTAGCATCATCGTGTTCCAAAAAAGGAATCATAGAAGTCGCAATAGAATAGGCTTGGTTTGGTGCCACATCTATAAAATTGACTTGAGTAGCCGGCGCTAAACCCGGTTTGGTATTAGCCCTAACCTCTACCATTTCATCTAGCAGTTTACCTGAGTCGTCATAACGCACACCAGCATGAGCAATGGTATATTTTTCTTCTTCCAAAGCGTTTAAATAGACTAATTCGTCGGTAATTTTACTATTTACCACTTTACGATAAGGAGCTTCAATAATGCCAAATTCATTGACACGAGCATAAGAAGACAGGCGCAAAATCAGACCAATGTTTGGTCCTTCTGGAGTATGGATCGGGCACACGCGAGCATAATGAGAAGTGTGTACGTCACGAACTTCAAGGCCGGCTCGTTCACGAGTTAGACCACCCGGTCCGAGAGCCGACAAAGTACGCAAGTGTTCAATTTCAGCCAACACATTTTCCTGACCCATAAATTGGGACAACTGGTTGGTGGTGAAAAATTCTTTCAAACGAGCCTGCAAAGGGCGAGGAGAGATGAGCTGAATCGGCAACAAAGTAGTAGCATCAACAGTCGACATCCGGTCCTGAATATTACGCTTCATTTGGGTCATACCCACTTTTAGTTTCTGTTGAAGCATTTCCCCAATTGAGCGCACACGACGAAAACCCAAGTGGTCAATATCGTCAGCGCGAGCACCCTTGGTGGTATTGAGGCTTACCACATGAGACAAAATAGTCACAACATCATCAAGATCAATAAGACGTTTTTCTCTTGCCTTTTCGTCGGTCGGCAAATCAAAGCGTTCATTAAAACGCAAACGACCAACTACCGAAAAATCGTATTTTTCCCGAGTAAACAGACTAGAAACAAATTCTTTAGAATTGGCAGCGGTAGCTAAATCTGAGTCACGCAATCGTTTGTAAACTTCTACATAAGCATCCTCAGCTGTTTTGGCATGATCCTTGGCTAAAGTGGCCTTAATATAGTTAATATCCACCCCCTTGTCGGCAAACAACTTTTCCATATCCTCGGCTTCTAGTTTTTTACCAGCCAAATCAGCAAAAATACGAATCAGGGAGCTAGCTGGAAACTTGCGCTTGCGATCAATACGCACATACATTGCCCCGTCGGCTTCGGTTTCAAATTCTATCCACACCCCACGAGCCGGAATTATTTTTGCGCCAAAATATTTGTTACCCCGAATTTCGTTGTCGGTGAAAAACACGCCGAAAGAACGCGCAAGCTGTGGCACAATGACACGCTCAATCCCGTTGATAATAAAAGTACCATGAGCGGTCATTACCGGAAAATCGGCCAAGAAAATTTCCTGCTCTTTATCTTGAGCGAGGGTTTTGTTGTGAAGCTTTACCTTAACCCGCAGTGGCGCGTCGTAGGAAAGTTTGTTTTCTTTGGCGTAGTGCTCGTCGTATTTTGGCTCATCCAGCTGAAAACTTGTGAAATCAAGCTGAAACTTTTTCTCGGAATAGTCTTTGATAGAAGAAAATTCCTCAAACAATTCTTTCAACCCAGACTTGACCAACCACTGATAGGAAGTGGTCTGCAGTTCCATCAAATTCGGAATCTCGGCGAGCGGTTTTTTAAACCGCGAAAAGTATTTTTGCTCCATGGGGTAATGAAAATTATTAAAAATAAAAACAAACCACAGAAACCCCTCCGCTTGACGCTTCGGGCTAAAACTAAACGAGATAGGTGCAAGACACGTACCGAAAACTGTATTCGAGCCAATCGGAACTCACTCTTGCCGAATTAGGGGTAGTATAAATGATAGATATGAGTCTGTCAAATTACCTCCCCAACCTAGGTTTAAAGAGACTTCCTTTCCCCGCGCCAGCCATCAATATTTTGGTGATGACCAGAAAGTAAGACCTTAGGTACCCGATATTTTTTCTTTTTGTATTCCAAAATTTCCGGTCGGGTGTAAACCTCACCCGAGGCCACTCGCCTTTCTTCCACCGACTCGTCTTTACCTAAAACTCCGGGTAGTTTGCGAGTCACTGTATCAAGCACAATAAGCGCCGGCAGTTCCCCACCAGTGAGCACATACGGCCCCACCGAAATTTCTTCGGCTTTTAATATTTTTTTCACCCGACCATCAATACCTTCGTAGCGACCCGAAATCATGACAATATCGGTATATTTTTTCGCCCACTGGGCAGCCAGCTCATTGGTAAAAAGTTTGCCCCCCGGTGAAAAAATAATTACTTTTGTTTTCTTTGGGTCTTTCTTGGCCACCAACTTTTCATAAGCCCGCAAAATTGGCAGAGCTTTCAGCACCATCCCCGGTCCGCCACCATAAGGCCGCTCGTCGGCTTTCCGATGTTTATCTTTCGTAAAATCCCGCGGATTTAATATTTTTACTTTTATTTTTTTGGTTCCCACGGCCCGACCAATAATCGAGCTTTCCAAATAGCTCATCAGTGCCTCCGGTAC
>CAYSSL010000014.1:0-10640 GCA_964433715.1 uncultured Candidatus Saccharibacteria bacterium
TTTTTCTTGCATTTTTTGGCGATTTTAGTACAATACTCGGGTATGAATTTTGCTGTAATAAAGACAGGAGGAAAGCAATACAAGGTCGCCGAGGGCGATGTTTTAACTATTGAAAAACTGCCAGATTTTAAAGAGGGCGGAAAGGTTAAATTTGAGGAAGTCCTCTTGGTTGAATCGGGTGAAAAAACTCAGATTGGGGCCCCAACAGTAAAAGGGGCGGTAGTGGAGGCCGAGTTTGTCGCCGAAGGCAAAGGGGACAAGGTTCTGGTTTTGCGCTATAAGAACAAGGTAAATTATCGCAAGGTCAAAGGTCACCGTCAGCCCTACACTAAAGTAAAAATTTCTAAAATAAACGCCTAAGTAAAAAATAAACCCGCCTCCTTGGCGGGTTTATTTTGGGTTGAAGTTATTTTTTAAATATGCAAGATATAGCTTAGACGAACTTTCAAGGAAAGGGGTTAAAGGTATGACACCACAGATTTTTTCCAAGTATGTCTTGGGGGGGATGGTGAAGACAGTTAAGAGCTGTTGTGGCCATGGGGACGCAAACCTTAGTTTGTATACCCCACAATATCCCGATCCTTTGGAACGGGTCATTGAAGTCTGCGATGAGGCCAATGTGGCCAAGGCGTTTATTCCGGTGCCGGTTTTTGGCCATCGGGTGGCGTCGTCTGCGGAAGGGGCGGAGATGATGGGTTTTACCGTCTACCGACCGCTCAAGGGTGCCGATGCTATCGTTGTCCAGAAAGGGGAGGCCGGCGGCTTTTGCAATGCCGACTGCCCAATGGGGGTGCTGGTGGATCCGGAGACCGATGAACTGGCAGTTATTCATTTGGCTCTGAATTGTCTGTTGCCTCAAGGGGGATCAACTGATGTCCTAACCAACACCGTGCAGACTTTTCGCAAGCCGGCGAGTGAACTGTGTCTTTGGGTCGGTTTCGGCATTCGCCCGTGCTGTTACGGGCATCTTCCCGAGAGCAACTCGCTAGAGCTCGCGCGGATTTCTTTTCCGGGAGCGGTCGGCGGTCTCGTCCAAACAGGTCCACGTAAAGGGGCGGTGGCGATAGACTGTATTGCTATCGTCCAACAGATAGCCGGCCGGCTCGGGGGATTTTACCAGCTAGAGATTGACCCTGTTTGTACCGCCTGCGCAAGGCGAGAAGACGGGAATCATCTTTTCTTTTCTCACGTCAGAGAGGGAGGAAAGACCAAAAATCGGAACTGCTTTCTGGCTCGGCGAGTTTGATGGTCCTGTCGCTTCTTTAGCTATAGCTCTGGCACGATGACGTGCCGGAGTTTTTTAATGTCGGTTTTCTAGAGCGCTTTTTAAAGTCTCGGCATCGGAATATTCTACCTCGGTGCCGGTAGACAAGCCTCGCCCAAGGACGGTTATTTTTATATTTTTTCCGTCAATAATTGGGTTTATTAATCCACGAAGATAGTCAATAGTGTAGTCACCTTCAGGGTTGACTGACAGAGCCAAAATTATTTCTTTAAGTTTGGTTGTCGTTGTTGCGTTCTTTAAAAGCTGAGACAGGGGAGTGAGTCTAATTTTTTTGTGTGGGTCTTTTTCTAAAATCGGTATTAAGCCACCTAAAATATAGAACAAGCCGTTATAAGAATCGGTCTTTTTAAAGCTGTCTACATCTAAATCTTTTTCTACTATCATTAGTTGAGTTTGATCCCGATGGGGGTCACCACATATTTGGCATAGTTCATGACTGCCACTTTTTTTAAAAAAATGATAACCACATTGTCGACATTGGCTGGCTTCACGACGAAGTTCATCAATAGCCGCTGTCAGGCGAGATAGAGAACTACTATCAAGGGACAGTAAAAAATAGACAAAACGCCTCGCTTGGCGGGGTCCAATACCCGGAAAACGCATAAACATTTCTACTAGGCGATCAAAGGCGCTACTGTTCATAATTTAAAATGAACCAAAGTCTCCTTTTTCAATAGTAGAAAAAGAAGCGCGATGGTCGTCAAAATATAGATCAACTTTTCCCACGGGGCCGTTGCGGTGTTTTTCTACCAGAATTTCGGCGACGTTTTTTCTTTCCGACGAATCATCAAAGCGGTCTTCGCGATGAATAAACATTACGACGTCAGCGTCTTGTTCAATAGAGCCTGAATCACGCAAGTCAGACAGGCGGGGTTTGCCTCCACGCTGTTCTACGGCTCGAGAGAGCTGAGAGAGGGCAATAACTGGCACATCAAGTTCGCGAGCTAAACCTTTGAGGGAGCGTGAAATTTCGGTGACCATTTGCACCATCGAGTCAGACTCACGGCGGGGGACCATAAGTTGTAAATAATCAACCACCACGAGACCTAGTCCGTGTTCTGCTTTTAGGCGTCTTGCCACTGTTTTCATTTTCATAATATTATTGCCCGGTTCATCGTCAATAAAAATTGGGGCCGTGGAAAGACTGTCTAGAGCGTCGCGAATGCGATCGAAGTCTTCTTGGGCGGTAACTTTACCAGTTCTCATTTTCCACGAATCAACCCGGGATTCGGCAGCCAAAATACGGTCCACCAATTGCTGTGAGCTCATTTCTAGAGAAAAAATAACCACCGGTACATTTTCTCGACAGGCAATATTGCGGACAAAGTCTAGGGCTAGAGAAGTTTTACCAACCGATGGTCGAGCAGCCAATATAATCAAGTCGGATTTTTGAAAGCCAGATAAGAGATTGTCTAAATCGCGAAAGCCAGAGGGGACACCACGGTGGCCGTCGGGAGATTTGTGTAATTTATCAAATCGATCCCAAGCGTCAGCCAAAGTGTCTTTAAGGGCGGTGTAAGTTTTTTTACTAAATGAACCAAGATTAAAGATTAGTTGCTCCGCTTTATCAAAGATTGTGTCAATAGATTCTGATTCGTTGTAGCCAAGTTCTAATATGCGATCGGCCGAATCAATGAGTTTTCGTAAGGCCGATTTTTTAACTACCACCTCCGCATAAAAAGAAATATTTGAGGCGCTGGGAACTAGAGCAATAAGTTCGGTGAGGTAGCTGGCACCACCAATTTGATCTAATTGTTTTTTGCCTCGCAAATGAGAGGTCATTGTAACAGCATCTATTGGCTCATTTTTTTCTTTGAGCTCCACCATGGCTTTCCAAATGATCCGATGTTTATTGGCATAAAAACTTTCATCATTGATGATGTCTAAAATTTCATGAATTGAATCGGGCTTTACCATAATAGCGCCCAAGAGAGCTTGTTCAGCCCCTATATCTTGAGGAGGAATTCTCATTGGAGATTGGACAAATCCTTGTTTGGTAACAGTGTTGGACATAAGTAGGCTTATTTTAACACAGGCGGGGCAACTAAACGAAAGCCCCCAAATGGCCTAAAAAAGACCATTTGGGGGTTAATAAGGGGAGAAACTGTGGATATTATAAGTGGCGTAGCTGGGGGCCGTCGGCGGTGTCTTTTACGCTGTAGCCTTTGGCTTCTATTTGAGCTCTGATTAGGTCAGCTCTAGTCCAGTCACCCCGTTCGCGGGCCACTTCTCGGTCTTGAGCGAGCGAAACTACTTCTTCTGGTATTTCGTCTTGTTCAGCAAAACTGTTATCTAAAATACCTAAAACTTCGTCACATTTTTCTAGGGTGGCGCGTTTGTCGGCGGGCGATAGGGAAGAATTTAATATTTCGTGCACGGTGGCTAGGGCTTTGGCGGTATTTAAATCATCGTTCAGGGCGGTTATAAAATCTTCATAATTTTTATCTACCACTTCGCCGCCCTGTGGAAGAGAAAAAACCTGCTCATTTATTTTGTGCCAAGTTTTTTGAGCTGCTCCTAATGATTCCAAAGTAAAATTTAAAGGACTACGGTAATGGGCGCCAAGTAATAAATAACGATAGGCGAGAGGTGAATATCCGCGCTCTGTTAAGTCGGAGAGAGTATAAAAATTATTTTCCGATTTGGCCATTTTTTTACCGTCCACGGTTATAAAGGCGTTGTGTAGCCAGTAATTTACAAAAGTTTGACCAGTCGCACATTCTGATTGGGCTCGTTCGTTAGTGTGATGAACCGGTATGTGGTCTTCGCCACCGGTGTGAATATCAAAATGCTCACCCAAATACTTTATACTCATCGCTGAACATTCAATATGCCAACCGGGGAAACCTACTCCCCAAGGGGACTCCCATTCTTGAAGGCGAGTTTCGTCTGATTTACTAAATTTCCAGAGGGCAAAATCTGTTGAGTTTAATTTTTCATTATTTATTTCAATTCTGGCTCCTTCTTGTTGACCGGCAATATTTAGTTTGGCCAATTCCTTATAGGCGGGATATTTTGTGGTATCAAAATAAATACCATCACTAGTTTTATAAGTAAAACCTTTATCTTCCAATATTTTTATGATGTTTATCTGTTCGGCAATATGTTTACTGGCGCGAGGAAACTCCGTCCGGACTGTATTGATATTAAAAGATTCCAAGTCGGCAAAAAAGGCCGCCTCGTATTGGTTGGTAATTTCGTCCACTGTTGTCTCATTTTCGCGGGCGGCTTTTTCCACCTTATCTTCACCATTGTCTGTGTCTCCGGTTAAGTGGCCAACATCGGTGATATTTATTATTTGTTTTACTGTATAACCATTTATCTCTAGGGTTTTCCGTACTAAATCTGACAAAAAATACGAACGCATGTTGCCAATGTGGGCGTAGTTGTACACGGTTGGTCCACATGAATAGAGGCCCACTATTTCAGGATTAATGGGTTGAAATTCCTCTTTTTGGCGCGAAAGAGTGTTGTAAAAATAAAGTGGTCTATGATTCATGGTTTCTAAAACCAGCGTTTATAGCGGAAGAAAGTAAACATGGTTGCTACCGCTGCCAACATAATACCCACAATAATCCAAAAGTCGTAAGGCATACCCAAGATCGGGTTGTTGACCGTATTCATACCAAAGGTTGAGGTAAACACGGTGAGAGGGAAGGTGGTGAAAGCCATAATAGTCAGCACCTTCATAATCTCATTAGTTTTTATGGTTAGCAGAGAATCGTTGGTGGTTCGTAGTTCAGTATAAGTATCACGAAGATTGGTTAAAGCAGAGAAAATGCGCCGTTCAATATTGGTAACTCTTTTTAGATAAATACGGAAATTTTTACCAAAAAATTCTCCGCCAGCATTTTCTAAAGCTACCAACACCTCTTCGTGAGCCTGTAGAGACCAAGCAGAGTCTAGAAGCTCGTGATTTATCTTAGACAAAACCACGACCATTTCCCGTTCTTTCCCTTCAAAGATATTGCGTTCGGCCCGTTTTAGCTCATCCGACAAAAAGACTAAGGCGGTATCTAGCGAGCGGTACATTTGGATTAAGATTTCAAACAAGAGATAGCCGGTATGAATATCTTTGTCGGTAACATTTTTTAGATTAGCTTCAAATATTTGGCCAAATTCTTCAAGAGCTTGAATTGGTTCATAATGAATAGTAATCAGAAAATCTTTACCGGCAATAAAATCTATTTCTTGAGTATCGTTTTTAATATCACTGTCTTTTTCTTTGCCAAAGCAAAAGCGACAAGAAGGAAACTGGAGAACTAAATAAATATAATTTTCGTAAGGATCGACGTGAGAACGTTTAGAAGGTTCAGATAATTCGTTTTCTACTAGGGAGTGAATATTAAAATCGCGAACTAAAGAACTTAGCTCCTCTTTCGAGGGGTTGGTGGCATCTATCCAAGTGATGTCACGATATTTGAATTGGCGAATCATATGTGCAAATTATAACCGCTTCGTCCCAGCTAAACAAGGAAGGGGCTGTTTTCTTTTTATAATGCTGGACTATTGGGTTATTTAGCCAAGCAGACACCCACTATATTTTTCGTTTAAGTTTGAAATTATGATAACATTAATATAAATAAATTATGGAGCGCTTTTGGGGAACATTTGCCGTCGTCGCTGTCGTCCTTGCCTCTCTGGCTGGGTCTTTTTTTGGTGGTGTCTATGTTGGTTTCAATTCGCGACCGGCGATTCAAGATATTCAAGGTTTAACCAATAAAGAAACTGGTAAACCTGTGGACATAGATTTTTCTCCATTTTGGCAAGCGTGGTCTATTGTTGATGAAAAGTATGTAAACGGCAACAGCACTTCTACTGAAGAAATAAAAAACGAAGAGCGGGTTTGGGGGGCAATATCTGGCATGGTTAATTCTCTGGGAGATCCATACACAATATTTTTACCACCAGAAGAAAAACGACAGTTTGAGGAAGATATATCGGGCAATTTTAGTGGTCTAGGTATGGAGGTGGGAGTAAAAGATGGGGTACTGACAGTGGTTGCACCTTTGCCAAATAGCCCAGCCAAAAAAGCGGGAATAAAGGCGGGGGACAAAATTTTAGAGATAAATAGTAAGCCGACCGGCGAAATGACTGTTGATGAGGCGATTGGGCAAATTCGTGGACCAGAGGGTTCCAAGGTGGTTCTTACTCTTGTGTCTATGCCTCAGGATAAAAATGAAACCATTGGCGAACCTCGGCAGGTTACGGTAACTAGGGCAATTATTAATATTCCTACTATTGATACCGAAAAAAGAAACGATGGTATTTTTGTTATTCGTTTATATAATTTTAGTGCCAATTCACCTCAGCTCTTTCGTGATGCCCTAAAAGAATTTGCCGCCGCTCGGACCGACAAATTGATTTTAGATTTGCGGGGTAATCCGGGGGGATATCTTGAGGCGGCTGTTGATATGGCCAGTTTCTTTTTACCAAAGGGTAAGGTTATTGTTTGGGAACATCAGGGCGACACCAAGGAAGATACGGCTTACCGAAGTAAGGGCTACGATGTTTTCAGTGATAAATTAAAAATGGTGGTTTTGATTGACAGAGGTAGTGCCTCGGCGTCGGAAATTTTGGCGGGTGCCCTGTCAGAATATGATGTTGCGACCTTGGTGGGCGAGACCACTTTTGGCAAAGGTTCAGTCCAAGAATTGGTACCAGTAACTTATAACACGTCTCTTAAAATTACGATTGCGCGTTGGCTGACCCCAAAGGGTATATCTATTTCTAAGGCTGGATTAAAGCCAGCTATTGCCGTACCACTATCAGCGGAAGATTATACCACTGGTCGCGATCCTCAAATGAATAAGGCGGTAGAAATATTATTAAAGAAATAAAACCTATCGTTGTATTTGATTAAATTTGTTTTTTATTGATAATAAAGAGCGGTAATAGCACAAAGGGGTGTAACCATGGATACCCAGGATTCTGGTCCGCGGTGTCTTGAAACCGTCCGGGTCATCATTCACGTTGATGAGCTGGCCTTTACAAAGGAGGACGTGAAATTAAGAGTTAGACCAATTCAATTTGTTTCTACGGTAGACAAGGTCGGCATAACTAGGCGTGAGCCTCAATATGTCTTGGTGCAAACCGGAGACAAAATTATGCTTCCCCTGTCGGAAAAATTGAAGTTTGGCGTGGTGGCTGAAGTGGTGGCGGTGTATGAACACGTCAAACCCCTGACGATATTTTTAAGACCGACCCCTTGGTGTCTGAGTGATGCCTTAGATCACTTGATGCCAGAAAACGGTTGGTTTTCGCACTCTAGGGAGCACGCGTTGCATATTGCCTAGAGGCTGGGCGTCTTGGGTCAAACCAAGGCGCCTTTTTGTCTCTAGACAAACGGCCAAGAAAAAGGTAATATTGGACTTACTTTTAGGATAATAAAATATAAAAATATGAAGGTATTATTGATGCAAGATGTGGCTAAACTTGGCCGCAAATATGAAGTCAGAGAGGTGGCAGCGGGTTTTGCTCGCAATTTTCTTATTCCCTCAGGTAAGGCGGTTGTACCCGATGCTTTTTCTCCTGATAGACTAAAAGCTCTTCAGGATAAGCATTTAAATGCTGTGGCCAAGCGGGCGGAAGAATTGTCTGGAGCTATTGCTGCTTTGACTGATAAAAAAATTGTTTTGACTGGTAAGGCCAATGATGAAGGCCATTTGTTTGCTGGTATTGGTAAAGAAACTATTGCTGAGGGTATAAAATCTCAGTTAGGAATTACCCTTGATTCTAGTGAAGTTCATCTCGGACATTCACTAAAGGCTGTCGGTACTCACGAGGTGGAAGTAGGGGAGGGCAACAAAATTCAAGTCATTATTGAAACCGAGGCTTAAGCCTCGGTTTTTTGATATCTTTTATTTATAGAAGAAGATGGATTATAATAAAATATATTTCTCTATTTAATTTTTTTAAAAATAAAAAATGAGTCTAAATATATTTGGTTTATTTATTCTGCTGGCTGGTTTTGTTATCGGTCTTGGGGCGGTGACGGTTATAGATTGGTTGGGTTTTTTGGGTCGCAAGTCTAGCTACTGGACAGAAGCGACAACTAGAGCTCATAAAGTAACGAAGCCTCTGATCTGGCTCGGGATATTTTTGGCAATAGTGGGCGGTACTATTTTTTATAGGAATGAAGCCTTGTCAGGTATACCTCTTATTCATTTTATAATTGCTATTTTTCTTATTATCAATGGCCTTTTCTTGTCATTTAAAGTAAGTCCTTACTTAATCCAGAAAGAAAAAGAGGGGAGGGCAGGGGAGATGCTGACTCGGTCTTGGCAGAGAAAAATTTTTGTTTCTCTTATTGTTTCTGATTTGGGTTGGTGGGGCGGACTTTTTTTGCTCGTTTATTATCTTGTTTCAAAATTAAATATATGAGGTCTAGGCTGATTGAAGTGCGGGTCTCCGATAAGATGCAGAAGGGGTATAAATACGTTTTAACCCAATCAGAGGGTAAAAATTTTGATCCACTATTTAAGCCCGACCTTACACCAGCTGAAATGCTTGCCCTCGGTGTTTTTGGTGGCAAATATATGACTGACTGTCAAAAAGAGTTTCCAGCTAGTTGGTTTAAAAAAGCCAAACTAAATCCTAAAAAACACGATGCCCAAATTAACCTTTTTGGGGTAAATGCTTCGCAGCCGCTGTCGGTTTGGCAAAAGAAAGGTTGGATCTATAAAGATGACCCGCGGGGATGGTTTCAGTGGTATTGTCGTTACTATATGGGCCGAAGACTACCAGACGAAGACGAGCGTCAAATAAAACGCTGGAAGGCGATGCAGAGGCATTTGGCCCAAATCAAGCGTCATTGTCGAGCGGGAGATAAATTTTGTCGTAAGCGCCAGCGCCAAGCGGTTTTACATTGGGCTTATGATAGTAGAAAGATTTAATATGAGAAAATTGGGCCTAATAATATAATTGACTTTATATAAAATAGATTATATAATAAATTAAGACAAATCGTTTTACTGTCACACAAAAAGGAAAAGGGAGGCTTTCCGATGCCTAGCTTTCTGGGGAATATCTTACCCCTACCGTCCGAACTGGATCTTGAGCGGGTTGGTTTTGATGTCGTTGAGGAAGAGGTGAGGGAACTGGTGAGAGCTCTCTGGACCAGTGGTTACCAGACAATCTGTTCGTGTGCTGGTCACCTGACACCTGAAACAGAACCCTTTCCGTGGATAACAATCTTGCTGGCTCCGGAGTCACTAGAAAGACTAGCTCCAATCATCGCTCGTTTTAACGAAAGTCGGGGCAAAGATGGCTACCTGCCTCGCGCGATTGACACTTGGACTTTGTCACCGCTAATCACGGTGTCTGGCCTGTGTGTCTACCTTCAGCCAGTAGACATTAACCAAGGGCGGTCTTTGGACCGGCTAAGTGAACTGCAGCGAGACGGGCAGAGTCTGGCGGCGTTTATCTCCGCAGATGAAGCCCAGAAGAAATGAAAGGAGGAACAAAAAAGCGGGTACACCTTTGGGTGCACCCGCTTCAATTTTTATCTTAATTATTTAGTTATAACACTTACCACTTTGTGGACTTTGGACTTGCCGTTGAAACCTAGTTTACGTTTTTCGCTAAATTTTACTTGGCCAGGGGCCACTGCAAATAGGGTATGGTCTTTACCAATTTTTACATTATTGCCGGCTAAAACTTTTGTTCCGCGTTGGCGGATAATAATAGACCCCGATTTAGCTTCTTGTCCATCAAAAAGCTTAGTGCCGAGATATTTAGGATTTGAGTCGCGGAGGTTTTTAGCGGTACCGCCCGCTTTTCTATGTGCCATAGTTTGACTATACTTTATTTAAATAACCTTATGAGTATAAGAGAAATCTCCAAAAAAATCAAGGGGGTGGGCTGGCTGGGAATATCGGTTAGTGATTGGTTTATAGAGAGGCAGAAGGACCTGCTGATTATAGCGGTAATCGTCTTTTTGCCTGTTTTAATCTATGGTTTATGGTTCTTGGCTTCTCTAGAGGCAGCCAAAACTCCAATGGAGGTAAAAGATTTGGGGCAAGACGATTTTGGGTCTACTCAACCTTATCTTGAGCAGGGTAAATATGTAGCTTCACGATCGGGTACCAAATATCATTTGCCGTGGTGTAGTGGGGCCAAGAGAATAAAAGAGGGGAATAAGGTTTGGTTTAATTCTGAAAATGAAGCGCGGGCGGCTGGTTTTGCTCCTGCTTCCAATTGTCCGGGAATATAAAAAGACCACCTACCCGCAACGGTCTCTTTTGCAACAGGCATCAGAGCCCCGTCACTACCTGCACCGACAAAAGGGCTAATTTTGTCTTTTAAAGTAGGTGGTCAAAAATATAATAGCATAAAAAAAGCCCCGCGGACGCAC
>CAYSSL010000014.1:10740-15146 GCA_964433715.1 uncultured Candidatus Saccharibacteria bacterium
CAAAGAGTATTGTCCACATATTTACAATTTTGGCAAGGGTGGGCGGGGGAGTGAGTTTATCTTATTTTTAAAAATGTTTTAATTTTTTAATACCGCCACTCCCCCTTGTTTTATTTTAGGGGAGTGAGGGTGGGTAATAATATTTCATCACCAGTAGAGGATAATAAAAAATAGTTTTTAATAATTTTTTTCAAAGCTATCATCAATAGAGGGGGAGGATAGATAAAAAAATAAAATAGCCAGTATTATCTAGGGCCGGTTATTATTAATACAGTGTCGCACAACATAGATTTTGCGACACTGTATACTATAGAAAAGGGCGGGCTGGCTTTCCTTATATTTATTTAGTTTAGACTAAGCCCTAAAATCGTTTTTAACGAATCTTTTATATTAAGGTAGGACCTTCCTATCTTAAAAAATATTTATAATCTCCTATTTTCCTACTGGCGATCATTGTTATCAAATTATTCAAAAAAGACCCTATACCTCCCCTATCAAAAAATTAATTTTGTGGGGGAGTTGAATTTTTATTTTTTATATATTCTACCGCCAAAGTCTGACTCTTTTTGAAGGCCAAGTAAACAAGCCAGACAATAATAAGGGGTATTTGTTTCCTTATATCATTTAAATCTTTAAGAAATTGTTCCATAAATCGTTTTTTGCCATTTTGTCTATTCTGACCAGATGATTATAGAAGACTAAATTTAATACAACAAGTAAAAAATAAACACCGTAGTGTTTAAACTACGGTGTTTATTTTTGGGGACCAGCACGGCTTGCTCCATTTCCAGTGATAGGCGCCTTCGTTCTTGATGAGCCATAAGGCGTAGTCGGTATTTCCTTCAGCCGTATAAATATCGAATCCTAATTCTAGACTTTTCTTTAGGTGGTACTTTTCATTAATTTGAAAGAGTCCCACGTCAAGCGGATTATGAACTCCGCGGAGTACTGTCCCAGTATCGGCATTAAACTGCCGATAAGTGCTTTCACAGAATGCAATTGCTTGAGTCAGTTTAGGGTCAACTCCTTGTTCCTTACTTTTCTTTAAGATTAGCTCAGGAATCAAATTATCTTGAGTTTTAGCAGCGACTGATTCGTTGACAACTTGCACAACAGACACCTGGGCGTCGGGCGCGACCGGAATCGGGCCTTCGGCGATGGTGGGAGTTATATTCGAGAAAGCTATGAGGCCTGCCATGCCTATTTGTAACGTGCGTATAATAAGCCGTTGGGCTAGTTTTAAGATTTGAGATCAGAAACTTGTAGTGGGAACCGATCTCAAACAAAAAAACACTTGGCAGTGTTTTGCGTGATTGTGAATTTAGAGAGTCATGCAATACCACACACGTAAAGCATAACTGTCAATATTATAGCAGAGGCTAGCCTTGCTGTCAAGCGTTTTTTATGGTCTAAAATATGGCTTAAAATAAGGGTATTTAGGCTGTTTTTTGAGATTCAAACCACTCAGAGACTAGCGGCCAAACCCAGCCCAAGATCCATTTTTCCCATATCCAGAGGGCTGGTTCACGGATAAAATTGGTCCAAAGATAGAGTAAAACATCCCAGAGCTTCTCCCCTACAACTTTTATAGTTTCCCAAATACTTTGAGCGCTATCAGATTGCCAAATTTCTCTCAAATTTACTTTAAAGTAGGCTAATAAAATAATTACAACAATAACTATTACTATTAAACGAATAAAGCCGGCCGAGGAGTTGTTTTTCATAGTCTTAATTATAAATAAGATAATGGGTTCAGTACAGCTTCGCGGGTGGCTAAAGGTAGGCGGTAGACGCCACAACCTGGGACTGAAGATTGTAGAGTACCCACTTGGGAACCTTGAGACGCTAAGAGGGTGAAGTGTAAATGGGGACCAGTGACATAACCGGTGGCTCCGCTATAAGCTACCACGTCGCCGGTTTTTACCGTTTGACCCTCAACGACTTTGGCTAAGGAGATGTGGGCATAAACACTAGATAGACCATTGGGGTGTTTTATCATTACCCATTTTCCATAGGAGGCACCTTTGCAGGCAACGTCGGTGTCACCTACTCCCAAGACCACTCCATCTAAGACGGCTTTGATCGGGGTGCCCACGGCGGCAGCAAAGTCCATACCGTTGTGACCTTTGCCGGCATAAATCTGGGGGTTTGAGGTGGCAAAAGGGGTGTTGCCAAAATATTGAGTAATTACCACTTTATCTAGGGGCCATTTTAAGACCCCACTACCTGTCGTAGGTAGTGATCCGGGGTTTACAATCAGCTTAAGAGCATCTTCGGCTTTTCTAATTTCCGCCTCAACGGCATTTTTCTTGGCTACACGGTCGGCCAACAATTGTTGATAGGTTTTTTCAATATTTTGAGTTTGGGCCAACAAGACATTTTTTTGGTTTTGATTAGAGGCGACAATTTTTCTCTGATCGGCCAATTTTACCTGAAGAGTAGATAGTTGTTCCTTTTCTTTTTCTGATTGATCTTTTTTTGATTCATAGTCCGCCTTGGTTTTTTCTAACTCTCTAATATGATTGCTTAGTTTTTCTTGGAGTGATTGTAAGGTGGCGGCGCTGTTTAAAAAGTCAGACAGGTTGTTGTGTTCTAGAAAAACGAAGGTTATATTTTCACGGTCTGTCAGACGCATTTGGCGCAAAGCTTCCGCAATCGCCTCTTCGCTTTTATTTATTTTTTCGGTGGAGGTGACAATTTCTCCACCCAACTTTTTAATAGTTAAAACAGCTGAATCAATTTTTTTCTGAGTTAGGGTTACGTCTGTTTCTAATTTTCTTTTGGTGGCCTCTAGACGCGCCAGCTCATTTTTCAGAGTAGATGATTGGCCTTTGGTGGTAGTTAACTTGGCTTGGTACTCGGCAATTTCTTTTTCCAACTGGGCTATTTCATTGTTTTTGGAGCTAATTTGGTTTTTTAGGTCGTCAACAGATTGGGCCCGAACATTGTCATAAGAAAAAAATAAAACGGCGAAAACCAGAAAGACGCTGATGTAGTGAAAGTATTTAGCAGACATAATGATATTATATCTGCTAACGTACGCTCGGTCTAATTAAAATATCCGCAAAGAATGGCTGGAATCAAGATTGATCCCAGCCATTGGCGGCTTCTTCACTAGTCTTCACTCACGCCCGGGTATGACGCCCCCCACATTCTCCGGAGATGTGGGGGATGGCCGGTGTTTGACCTTGGAGTTTGATCCTCCCTTGTTTTCAGCTCACCCGTTGGCTCGGTGGGCCTTGGTAACCCGTACGCTTCTAGGGTGTGAGGTAGGGGTTGTCCGGCCATTAGATCTTTTTTGCTCTTGGGCATACGTCACCTCCTTTCTAGATTTAATATAGATAATTTTTCTTTATAAAACAACAAACCCGCCCTCGCACACGACAACGGGTTTGTTGTGGTGGCGGGGCGGGTTAATTCTTCGTAAGCTTTTCAAGTGCATCTAAGGCGCACTGGATATGAGTGGTTTTGGTCGTGCCAGGGAAACCACATCTGGCCAAAAAAACCCATACGCGACCGGTACCCTCCAAGTAGCCACGAGTGAAATCCACCCCTTTGTCCATGAAGTATTGAGTTTGCTGCTCAATATAGCAGCACAAACTCAGATACCTCTGGCCGAAAGTTGGGTCAAAAAACATGAGATCACCTCCTTTCTGTCTTATACTATAGCATTAAATATTGCACTTAGTCAAGTTTAGCCAGAAGTCGAGTTTTTGTTTCTTCTTTTCCTAAAATTGCCGCCACGGTAAAGGGATCGGGAGATTTTTCCTTGCCGGTCAGCGCCACCCGCATCGGCCAGAGTACCTCCTTTCTCCCCTTTTCCGTGGCAAAGTCCCACAAGGTGTCTTTTATTTTGGCTGGGGTAAATTTATCGGCGGGGATATTTTCTAGTAAAGAAATAACGGTCGGCAGGTGTTCGGTATTGCCAAAAAGTTCTTTAGACACATTGGGCGTTTCAAATAAGTAGTCCCACTCCCCTATCTCACGCATTTGGTCTAGCTCGCTAAGGGTGCCTAACCTTTCAAAAATAACGGGAACCAAAATGGCTAGTTGCTCGGAGTTTAGCTCGGCTAATTTTGGGATCCGTTCGGTGGCGATATTGGTAAGCTCGGCCAGTGAAAGTTTTTTTAAATGTTTGCGGTTGTACCAGAGCAGTTTTTCGTCATTGAAAATGGCCCCCGATTTTTGGACTTTGCCGAGGTCAAATTTCTCTATCAGTTGGTCTAGGGTAAAAATTTCTTCTTCGGTGCCGGGGTTCCAACCGAGCATCGCCATAAAGTTTAAGAGTGTCGCGGGCAAGTAGCCGCGGTCGCGGTACTCGGTCAGTGCCAGTGCCCCTTTCCTCTTGGATAGCTTGGACCGATCGGGGGCTAAAACTAGCGGTAAATGGGCATAAATCGGGCTAG
>CAYSSL010000015.1:0-12989 GCA_964433715.1 uncultured Candidatus Saccharibacteria bacterium
AGTCCCCGTGCGCCCGCCGCAAGCGGTGGGGCAATAATATCTCGCCCCACAAAAGTCACTACCCCCACCAGCGCCCGCACCCAAAAAGACTGTGGCTGTGCCATTTTTGCACCCCCTTCTCTGTTGCCATTGTTGCTTTTAAAAAACTTACCTACCTCAATTATATCACGAATATAAAAATAAATCAATATCTTTGCCTAGGCGCCGAGATTCTTTCCTTACCTGTCCGCCATTGTCTTAGACTTCAGGCGATGACAGGCGGGCAGGAACATTATACCTTTGCGATTTTCTCGCAGACATAACGCTCGAAAATAACGCAAAGCTTTTCGAACCCCGCCGCAAGCCAAGCAGCCCACCTGCTGTCTCCCCTCACTACTTTCGGGACGCCGGGATTCGAACCCGGAGTCGCTCGGTCCCAAACCGAGAATGTTAGCCGTTACACCACGTCCCGTATTAATACTCCCCTATCCTAACATATAGGACAGGGTAAATACCATTAATTTCCAAGTGAAATTACAATATATCCTCTAAATGTTCAATTTTCAAGACTTTTTGAGCTGGGTCTAAATAGATAGCAATAGAATCTAGTTGCCAATCACAGTCTTCATATTTGTCATTTTGCAACAAGAAAGTTTCAATTGTTCTAGCAAGACGCTTTAGCTTCCATGGGTGAATATTGTCTTCGGGTTCATAACTATCCCCTGTTTCATGTAAAACATCTGCCCTAGTGACCGTCTTTACCTCCACAAAAAGTAAATCTTTACCCTTTTGGGCAATAATATCAATCTCACCCCAAGGTTTGCGATAATTTCGGGCAACAATACTACAACCGAGCTTTTTTAAATATTTAACAGCTTCCCCTTCTCCAAATTGTCCAATTTTATGCTTTAAGATCATATGTTTCGTGTGAAATGGGTTTTAAAACGTTACTTATGAAACGAATTGTCTACTATGGGCTTATTTATCCTTGTCTTTTTAGTTTTGTCCTAAAATGTCCTTATTTTAAGCCAGATTTTGATAATATGGCTTAAAATAAGGGTGGCATAAAGGCATCATTAAGACTGTCTGTTATCCCCGCCGTCCCCAACCTTATCCACATTTTCACTAAAAAATGGCTTAAAAAATGGGTATGTCCCTGATCTAATATTGACTACCTTTAGATGTCGTTATGTCTAAATGTCCATTTCTGACCGTTTCTCGTGAAATGGGGGACTAGACCCATAAAACAACCCCTATATATTGTAATTTATAACAGATTACAACACTATTCTATTTACTATAAAAAGAAATAAGATATACTATATGTCGTATTTGCGGGCATGGTTTAGTGGTAGAACACGTCCTTGCCAAGGACGAGACGGGAGTTCGATTCTCCCTGCCCGCACAAAAATAACAAGGACAAAGCAAAGCTTTGGCCGCCTATGTCTTGATAGTCAGGGGAGGGAACTATGAGGGATTCGGTCACGAGTTACTAAGGATTATTCATCACCTTGTTCTTCAAATCCTAAGTACTCTCGACCCCGACTCGGTCACGCTCTTCGAGCGGCAGCGCGACCTCCGTCTTTCGAATCCCTCCGGGAGCTACAAAATAATATTCTTTAAATGCTCCGCATTTAATCCATTTATTTTGTGCACCCGGAGGGATTCGAACCCCCAACGACAGTTCCGAAGACTGTTGTGATATCCATTTCACTACGGGTGCAAAATACTAGCAGTGGCTTAAGAATACAATGCCTTTGGGTAAAAACCAAGGCTGATATAGAATATAAGAAGTAAAATACTCATGAAAATAGAATTGCCCATACCAAAAGAAGTTTCCCGTGTAACAAAAACCCTAGAGGAAGGGGGTTTTTCAGCTTACATTGTGGGTGGTTCCGTTCGCGACCTTTTAATGAACCGCCCACCAAAAGACTGGGATATTACCACTAGTGCCAATCCAGAAGAAATAGCCAGCCTATTTTCCAAAACGGTCTATGAAAACGACTTCGGCACCGTATCGGTCATAGACGAAGAGACAAATACCCCTGAGTTTCGCAATATAGAAGTGACGCCATATCGTTTAGAATCAGACTATTCTGACAATCGCCACCCTGATTCAGTGAAATTTTCCCAAAAACTAGAAGACGATTTAGCTCGTCGAGATTTTACTATCAATGCTTTAGCTTATAACCCAACCAGCGGAGAACTTGTGGATTTATACGGTGGTATTAGCGATATAAAAAAGAAAGTAATACAAACAGTAGGGGAAGCGGATAAACGCTTTACAGAAGACGCCCTGCGCCTTTTGCGGGCTATTCGTCTAGGTACCGAGCTTGGTTTTACTCTAGACACCGAAACCGCCAAATCTATAGCCAAAAACCGCGATCTATTAAAAAACATTTCCAAAGAAAGGGTGCGCGATGAATTTAATAAAATAATAATGTCCCAAAACCCCCTTGTTGGCCTAGAAATGGCTAAAAATATGGGTATTTTGGTATATATCGTACCGGAACTAGAGCAAGCCTTTGGGATAGAACAGGGGAGATCACATATTTATGACGTGTGGGAACATTTGGTTAGAGCCCTCCAACACGCCGCCGATAAAAATTTTCCGTTACACCTGCGCCTAGCAGCCTTGTTTCATGATATCGGCAAGCCAGCCACGCGACGACTAGATAAAAAAGCTGGTATTTGGACTTTTTATGGTCACGAGGTGGTGGGGGCTAGAATGGTCAAGAAAATAATGGCCGACTTAAAGTATCCTAAAAAAATAGCTGAGGATGTGGAACGTTTGGTGCGCTATCATATGTTTTTTATGGATACCGAGCAGCTCACCCTCTCGGCGGTTCGTCGAGTGGTCGCTAAAGTGGGGGAGGAAAACATTTGGGACCTAATGAAACTACGGATGTCCGACCGGATTGGAATGGGCCGACCAAAAGAAGACCCTTACCGCCTGCGAAAATACGAATCAATGATTGAAGAAGCTTTACGAAGCCCAACCGCCGTAACCATGCTAAAAATAGACGGCAATGACCTTATCCAAACCGGCCTAAAAGCTGGACCCAAAATAGGCCATATTCTTCACGCTCTTTTAGAAGAAGTCCTAGATGATCCAACCAAAAATACCAAGGATTATTTGGCCAGCCAAGCTCAAAAGCTAGCCCTAATAGATGAAAAAACCTTGATAGAACTGGGCAAAAGAGGAAAGCAGAAAAAAGAAGAGGTGGAAGAAGGGGAACTGAAGGAAATAAGAAAAAAGCACGGAGTCAAATAATTTTAATCCCTGAGAAAGCAAAGCTCTCAGGGATTTTTGGTCAAAAAAAACCGGCCACCTGTAGGTTGGGGGCCGGGGGCGGTGTCGAAGTTACGAAAAGTCGGGAAGCTTGGGGCCTGTCGTGATGAAAAAATAAACAGGCAAGAGATAATTGCAAAATGAGGAGGAGTTGCAATCCAAGCTCTCAAAACGTCCGTAAAGGACACTACGCTACAAAGACCTAATCAATGACTAAACAAATTGTACTATCGGACAAAATAAAGGACAAATCATTTCTGTGGATAACTCGCCGACGCCTCGCTAGGCGACCCAGCATTACTTTTATTACACACATTGTTAAAACTATATTAGGAAAAACTTATATAAAATAACAGGATTACAAAAAAAATATAAATAATAAAAGTAGTGCTGTGGTCAATTATTTCCCTTCCCATGAAACTTTTTATGAATATCCCGCAACTGACGGTCGGTGACGTGAGTATAGATTTGGGTGGTAGCCACATTGGCATGACCCAGCATCATTTGCACCGAGCGAATATCCGCCCCATTTTGTAAAAGATCGGTAGCAAAGCTGTGGCGAATGACATGAGGAGTCACCTTGCCCGTAATACCTGCCTTCACTGCATACTGCTTCACGATTCTTTCAATACTCCGCGTGGTGAGTCGAGTCGGAGCGTCACCCTTTTTGGCCATACTGACAAACAAGGCTTCTTCCACATCACCCCGCTTATGCAGATAAGATTTGAGGGCATCTTTGGCATCGTCCGACAGAAAAACTAGGCGGACTTTTTCCCCCTTACCCCGTACCGTAAACTCGTCGCGAGACAGGTCGAGAGAATCGCGGTTGAGTCCCGCTAGCTCGGAGACACGCAAACCGGTAGAAAAGAAAAGTTCAAGCAAGGCTTTATCGCGCAAAGCCATCTCACCAGCACCCTCGGGCGCATGCAAGAGGCGAGTAAGTTCGGCACTAGAAATAAGCTCTAATTCCCGACCGCCAGTTTTAGCAAGCTCAATCCGCTCGGGGGCTAGTGACTTAACCCCTCGACGGGCTAAATATTTAAGAAATGTCCGTAAAGCAATGAGATAGTAATTTTGGGTATTTTTCTTGAGGGTACCAGCAGGGGAGGGCTGACGGTTTAGCCAAAGACGAAACTCACGCAAAACATCGTCGGTAATACCCGAGGCGGTTGTAACCTTGGTTTGTTTTAGAAAGCGAGTTAAATAACGGTCATAGTTTTCAACCGTTTTTAGACTGCGCCCTTTCTCAATTTCCACATATTCAAGAAACTGGCGCTTTAATGTATCAATTTCAGAGGTAGGCATAATAGTTTAGAGTCGCACAATATTATAACAAATAAAATTTGACTTATAAAAGAAGCGGGGGCACACTAGAGCGAGCTTGATCATCTTTGTCTGGGTAGGCCGACCCGTCTGCCCACTGGCGAAACAAATAGAATAGGTCAAGTTACCCCGTGTTTCACCACCACTCCTGCCCGCCATGGCACAAACGTGAGTCTCAAGCTCCCTTCCTAGCCCAAGAGACTCCAAACGGTGAATACACGGGGTCTTTTTGTTTAAACTTGCAAAATTAGACCATATATGCTACTATATGCCTATGCTTACGACCAAGAAAAAGCAAAGCGTCATCAAGAAAGTAGCCAAGCACGACAAAGATACCGGCTCGCCAGAAGTGCAAATCGCCCTTTTGTCGGAACGGATTGAAGAGCTTTCTTCACACTTGAAGACTCATAAAAAAGACCATCACTCTCGCCGCGGCCTACTAAAGCTTGTTGCTAACCGCCGGTCACACCAGAAATATTTGGAGACCAAAGCTAAGAAAGCTGAAGCGAAGAAAGAGGCCAAATAGGCCTTTTTCTGTTTGGTATATTGTACGAGGAGTAAGCAGTGAGTAAATTTTAATAAATAGTTAGTATTTTCATGCAAGTAATAAAGCATAAGAGCCAGCGTGTCGGCGTATTCATAGACACGCAGAACCTTTATCATTCCGGTAAAAATCTATATGGGGCCCGTGTTAACTTTGGCTCTATTTTAGAAACAGCAGTGGGCGACCGCCAGCTCATTCGCGCTCGGGCTTATGTGGTCACCACTGAAGCCGGAGATGAGAAAAACTTTTTTGAAGCACTTAATAAAATTGGGATTGAGGTAAAAACCAAAGATCTCCAAATATTTATTGGAGGAGCCAAAAAAGCTGATTGGGACGTCGGCCTAGCGGTTGACGCTATTTCGATGGCACCCAAACTTGATGCGGTTATTATTGTTTCTGGTGATGGCGACTTTGTCCCATTGGTAGAATATTTAAAAACCAATATGGGCTGCCAAGTAGAAGCTGTGTCTTTCGGTCGCAGCTCTAGTTCAAGACTAAAAGAAGCGGTGGATGAATTTCTTGACCTAGACAAAGAACCAAGGAAATACCTAATTGGTTCAAACAAAAATTCCAACGGCAAACGCCGTAAATCTAGTGCCAAAGCAGAACCAGTGGTTGAGTAAACAAAAGAAAAACCCCCAACAAAGTTGGGGGTTTTTCTTTTTAAACATAGTTGTGTTACTTTAGAGTCAATTATCATTAATTGCTCGCTGTTAGATGTCCAGATTTGAACCCGCCGGTTCAGACCTGAAATCCGACAACGAGCGAGTAAACTCTATGCAACAAAAAATTTTTGAGACAGAAGTAGGTGGCACAAAACTGTCCGCCACTTTTTCCGACTTGGCCGATCAGGCCAATGGCGCCGTCATAATGCGCCTAGGCGATACTGTGGTTTTAGTAACAGCTGTTTTGGGGGGAGCGCGCGAAGGGATTGATTTTTTCCCATTGGTTGTAGACTACGAAGAAAAATTTTATGCAGCGGGCCGCATTTTAGGAGGACGCTTTATGAAAAGAGAAGGACGACCTTCTGACGAAGCAGTTTTGACCGGTCGAATGATAGACCGCACAATTAGACCTTTGTTTGATCAGCGCCTACGTCAGGAAGTGCAAGTAGTAGCCACCGTCCTTTCTATTGACGAGGTCAACGATCCGGCGGTACCGGCGATTGTTGGTGCCTCCTTGGCTTTATCTACATCTGATATTCCTTGGGGTGGACCGGTTAGCGCTATTCGTCTTGGTTTAAAAAATAAAGATGGAGAAACAAATTTTATTGTTAATCCTAAAAATAGCCCTGACGAAAAATTGGCTCTAGATATTCTAGTTTGTGGTCAAAAAGGGGATATTAATATGATTGAAGCGAAAGCAGAGGAGGTAAGTGACGACACTTTAACAACAGCGTTTGAACAAGCGGTAGCAGAAATAACAAAATTAGAAAATTGGCAAAAACAAATTATAACCGAAATAGGTAAAGACAAAACAACGATCAATTTGCCAGCTACCGCTGAAAAAATAGTATCCTTATTTGAAACCAATATTTCCCCAATACTCTCAGAGTATGTCTTTTCGGGCATCCCCGGTAAAGGCAAGATGAAAGATTTAGAAAAAAAGTGGACAGAAATTTTAAAAACAGAAACACCGGAAAACCAAAATCAAGGTTTAGCTTATCTAGAAACTAAAATTGATGAAATTCTACACCAAGAAGCAGTAGCAAACAGTAAACGAGCCGATGGGCGAGAACTAAACCAACTTAGACCAATCTACACCCAAGCGGGCGGACTAACTGAAATAGTACACGGCACTGGAATATTTTTTCGGGGCGGTACACATATTTTATCCGTCCTCACGCTAGCTGGACCAAAAGATTCACAAATAATAGAGGGAATGGAAGTGCAAGGAAAAAAACATTTTATGCACCACTACAATTTTCCTCCTTTCTCAACCGGCGAAACCGGAAGGCTGGGCGGAATGAATAGACGGGCCATTGGCCATGGTGCCCTCGCTGAAAAATCTCTGGAAGCGGTTTTGCCCCCACGCGAAGTTTTCCCTTACACTATTCGTCTAGTATCGGAAGCGATGGCCTCTAACGGCTCTACCTCTATGGGTTCGGTTTGTGCTTCAACCTTGGCTCTAATGGATGGCGGCGTACCTATTACTAGACCGGTCGCTGGTATTGCCATGGGGCTGATGTATGAAGCATCAGATAAATACAAAATCCTAACCGATATCCAAGGCCCCGAAGACCACTACGGTGATATGGATTTTAAAGTCGCCGGTACCAGCGAAGGCGTGACCGGTATTCAACTAGATATCAAAATGGCTGGAGTGCCGGTAAAAATACTAAAAGAAGCCTTGGTTGGAGCCAAAGCTGCCCGCCTGCAGATAATCGACAAGATAAAAGAAGCAATACCAACACCCCGAACAGACCTTAAGCCCTCCGCCCCCAAAATTGAAATGCTCAATATCCCAGTAGGTAAAATAGGAGCAGTCATTGGACCCGGAGGAAAAGTGATTCAGAAAATTAGTGCCGAATATGAGGTAGAGATTGAAATTGAGGACGATGGCTCTGTTTATATTGCTGGTCGAGGAGAAAAATCGGCGCAAGCACGAAAAATAATTGAAGAAATTACTCACGAATATAAAGTGGGTGAAAAGTTTACGGGCACAGTCACAAGACTTATGGACTTTGGCGCCTTTGTAAAAATCGGCAGAGACACTGAGGGGTTGGTTCACATTTCCGAGATAGCCAACTTCCGCGTGGACAATGTGGCAACAATTTTAACTGTTGGACAGGAGGTACCGGTGGTTATAAAAGAAATTGACGCCCAACATAGAATAAATTTATCTATCAAACGGGCAGATCCTGAATTTATTAAAGAAAAAAAATAATTAAGTAATTCACACTAAAGTAGCGTTGAATGCTAGTAAGTATTCGACGCTATCTTTATAATATAAGGAATGCCTGAAGATGATCAGATAATAAACGACGCCACCAATATAAACGCGCCGGTTTTGCCCAATGACAATGCTGCGGTAAATATACCCGCAGTAGAAAATTTGACCACCGAAAATACTGAGAGTAGTAAAACGATCAAAGATGAAACTGTTGGCAGCCCCAAAGCCAAATCTTTTAAAGACCGACTAGAGTCGGCTCGACTAGCCATGGAAGGTCCTGAGCGCACGGTCAAAAGGGAAGAGGCCGAGACCGAACACAGAGTAAAAGAGGAAACTGAAAGATTAGAAAAAGAACTAGGACTTATTGGGCGCCAAAAAGAAAAGCTAGAAATAAATTGGGTAGTTTTAGACACTAAACAATCGGAACTTAAAAAATTATTAGAACCTATTAAAGAAGACGAGGAGACAATTGAACTAGAAGAAGACCAACTAGAAGGCGAGGAACATACCACTATTGATACCGCCCAAAGACAGGAGATAGAAAAAAAACGCTGGGCCGCCCAAGACCGACGTAAGGATTTGGAAAAAAGAAAATGGGAAATTGAAAACAAGATTCTTGCCATTGAAGCTGAACTCAAGAAAAATACTGACGACTATCAAAAACTACTTGACCAAGAAGAAGTTTTATCTAAACAAGTTGAATCGTTGGAATATGAAGTAGAAGCAGCTAAGGAAAAAGTTAGGATGGAGGAAGATCGGCACAAAGCCGAAGCTGAACTGCTTTTAATTGAAGAAGAAAAAAAGCGACGAGCGACTGAAGAAAGAAGACTGGCGGAAGAAACCATAAAAAAACGCGAAGCCGAGCTTGCTGCTAAACGCGCCGAAGAGGCAGAAAGAAAAAAAGCCGAAGAAGATATCAAACAAAAAGCGGAGGCGCAGAAAAAGGCGACGGACGAAGAACGGTTGAAAAAAATTGCCGAAGAACAAAAACACCGAGCCGAGCTAGAAGTTCACCGGCAAGAAGAAGCGAGAAAAGCTAGGGAGGAAACAACCAATCAGAAAACGATAGAAAACACTACGGCTGCCGCCCCAGTTGTTTCTGTACCAGTCGAATCTGCCGATGAAAACAGTAAGCGCGCCGCTATTTTAGAAGCAGCTCGTGCCGCGGCCGCCAAAACTTCTAGCCCGATAGAAATGGTTGATTTAAGTGCGGGCGAAAGTGTAGAACAAGTCTCAACCGACGGCTCAATTCAGTCACCAACTATTGGCATGATTGGCGAAGGTACGGACGTGCCTTCATACTTGCCAGATGAAACCAACTCCATTCCCAAAATGAGAACCTTTAAGGCTGATGTCACTCAAAGTGGCAATTTAACCGAAGAGGAAATAAAAGCCGCCAAGAAAAAATTTCCGTGGCTGAAGTAAAAAGGAAATATAATTAGCCAAAAAACATGGCCGACAACAATATTGATAAGCGGCGGGAAGAAGCACGCAGAGCTATGAGCTCTGGTCGCCAAGTTCCTCTCTCAAACGACTCCAACAAAGTCGTTCAAATGTCTGGTGACAATATTTTGGAATCTAAAGATTTAGCAACCAATATTCAGCCCGAAGAAGGTTTGGTGGAAAAATTGTCAGAAGCCGAAGAATTAGAAAAAAAACGTCTTGAAGCAAAAAAGGCAATGGAAGGGACGGACCGCCGAACACGGCGCGAAGAAGCAGAAAGAAAAAAAGCCGAAATAGAACTAAGACAACACCAAATTGATGAGGTTAAGAAAAAAAGAGAACTAATAGAAAAAGAACAACTAATAAACAGTGAGCAACAAAACCTAGCCAAAGCGGAAGCAGAAAAAATAGCAGCCGACACTTATCGTGAAAATGTAGAAACAGCCAAAAAAAAGACTTCCCAAATAATGTATTCGCTGGAAACGATTGAACCAGCCCATACTTTAAAAACCGATTTTCAGCACGCCGCCACTACCGACGCTTTGAGTGCCGCTCAAACAGCCATCAAAGAAAGGACCGAAGAACTTCGAAAAGAAACTAAACAAATTACCAACAATCGCAAAAGCCTAGCTCTCTCGGCCACAGCTTGGGTGGTTATTATTGCTATTATTGTTGGCGGAACCTTCGTAGTCTACTGGGCTGCCCAAAAAATAAAAAGTGAACAAATCCAGATCGCTGAAATAAATATTCCCAAAGTCGTCCAGACTGAAAATATTGAAGAGATAAAAGTAGACAACCTTACTCCAAGCGAAATTACTACCGCCATAAAAAATCTAATTCGCCCAGCCGCTACCGGCGAAACTCTGCAGGGTATTTATTTTACCAAAACAAATATTGATACCGAAGGTAAAACTAGTGTAAATATTTTAACGGCGACCGACTTCCTTGCTATAACCAATATTGATTTACCTGAAGACTTTGTTTATTTTCTTAATGACCATTTTCTAATCTCTGTTTATACCAAAACCAACGAGCCCAGCTCTTTGGCTTATATATTTAAAACTCGCAGTTTTGCTCATACTTTTGATAGTCTGCTACGCAATGAAAACGCCATTATCACCAAATTATATTATCCGTACATTTCCACCTCAGCTTACGATGCTCTTTCCTATCGCAACTTTGAAGATAAAATTATAGAAAATAAAGATGTGCGAGTCTTGAGTGCCGTCACTGGAGAAGAAATTATATTTTATACTTTTCTTGATCAGGAAACTTTAGTCATTACTGAAAGTCGACAGGCCTTGGCTAAAATAGCCGCCGCCTACAATCAAGCCAGAGCCGCCGCCAAGTAGCTTGAGCTCCTAAATCTAGACTGATATAATCGGTTTATGATTGATACCAATATATATAAAGAAAAGTTAATAGAGGAAAAGAAGCGCCTAGAAGGTGAGCTAAAGGAAGTAGCCACTAAAAAACTCAATTTAGAAGGGGAGGAGTGGAACGCCATACCAGCCGACAGAGAAGAGCCCGTGGAAATGCGTGATGAAGTAGCTGATCGTTTTGAAGATTTAACAGAAAGACAAAGTATGGAGCGCACCCTTGAAAACCGACTGAAAGGTATTGCCGAGGCTTTAGAGCGTATAGACAGTGGCACTTACGGGCACTGTAAAATATGTGGGGCTGAGATTGAGATAGAAAAACTAGAAGCTAGTCCAGCTACCGCCACTTGTAAAGCTCACGTGGACGAGGAATAAATTTTTATTATGTTTGCGACAACCAAGTCTGCTCAACTCATCGGCCTTACAGCCGATGTTATTGGTATAGAAGTGGATATCGGCAAAGGCTTACATTCTTTCTCTATTGTCGGACTCGCCGACAAAGCTATTGATGAAGCTAAAGACCGGATCAACGCCGCCATTAAAAATTCTGGTTTCAAAGCCCCCGCCAAAGGCAATAAGAAAATTGTCGTGTCATTGGCGCCGGCCGATGTTAAAAAAACTGGAACCCAGTTTGATGTTGGTATCGCTATTGGTTTTTTACTCGCCAACGGCGACATTAAGTTTGACCCAACCAACAAACTATTTTTAGGTGAGCTCGCACTCGACGGACATATCCGCCCCATTCGGGGAACGTTATTCCTCGCCCAAAAAGCGCGCGCGGCTGGTTTCACCGAGATCTACGTCCCAAAAGAAAACACCAAAGAAGCCGCCCTTATTGACGGTCTAGTCGTCTACGGCGTGGAGACATTGCGCGAGCTAGTAGATCATCTCTTTCCCTCAATCGAACCTAAAACTAAAAGTGTTTCATTGAACCTTGTTCCCGCCAAACGAACGGTGGTGAAAGAAAAAACCAGCGAACCAGAAATAGATATGGCCGACGTCAAAGGTCAAACCGCCGCCAAGCGGGGGCTCTTGATTGCTGCCGCAGGCGGACACAATGTCGCCATGTTTGGTCCACCGGGTACCGGCAAGACGATGCTCGCTCGGGCTTTTGCTGGCATCTTGCCCCCACTTAGTTTTGCGGAAATGTTGGAAGCCACGGGCATTCACTCGGCCGCTGGTGTCGCCCGAACTTTAGTAGTAAACCCACCATATCGGGCGCCACATCACACTGGCAGTTATGTCGCTTTGGTGGGCGGGGGAACAAACCCACGCCCTGGTGAAATTACTTTGGCTCACACTGGTGTTTTGTTTCTGGATGAATTTCCCGAGTTTGATAAAAAAGTTTTAGAAGCCTTGCGCCAACCACTAGAAGACCGCCGCGTAACGGTGGCCCGCGCCAAACATACAATAGACTTTCCCGCTCGTTTTATTTTAGTGGCCGCCATGAACCCTTGTCCCTGTGGCTACCGCGGAGCCAAAATAAAAAATTGTGTTTGTGCCCCGCGCGATATTGCCCGCTATGAAAGAAAGTTGTCGGGGCCGATTGTGGACCGGATCGACGTTTGGCTACAGGTCGCCGAGGTTAAACATCGTGACCTGTCTGCCCCCACCAAAGAAGAGCCTTCAGCCTTGATGCGGGATAAAATAAAAAAGGCTCGAGCAATTCAGACTAGTCGTTTCACTGACACTAAAATAAATTTAAATGCCGAGATGTCAGCTAAGCAACTCAGTCAATTTGTAAAACTATCAAAACCATTGACCGAACTTTTAAACACTTCGGCCGAGCGACTTGGCCTGTCCGCCCGCGCCTACCACCGCGTCATCAAACTAGCCCGCACCATTGCCGACCTAGATGCCTCGGTAGATATTAAAGAAAATCATCTTTTAGAAGCTCTCCAATACCGACCTAAAATTCAGAGTTAGGAAAGCCCCGCGCGACCGAAGGTTGCGCGGGGCTTTTTATTTTTAGAGATACCAATCAGCAGCTATTTTATGCTACTATTGCCAGACTATCAGATTTAATTCGTCACCTAAACCATGAAACTACTCTGGCTCGAAGTTACTAAACACAAAAGCCTCCTCATTGGCGCCCTAGTGCTTGCCTCGATCAATCAAATATTTTCGTTACTCGACC
>CAYSSL010000016.1:0-10696 GCA_964433715.1 uncultured Candidatus Saccharibacteria bacterium
ACCCCAAGTCTGGGGTAAAAATAGACACGATAATATCTTTTTCCCGCAAAGGTCGTTCATTCAAAATAAAACCTTGAGTGTGATAATGGCGATGAGCCATCAGAGAAAAAATTAAAAAGAAATTACAAACTTAATCCCTTCGATTTCTAGTATTTCACCAGCGCCAGCTTGGACAAAATTTATAGTCTCTGCGCCGACGGTTTTTTTAATACTTGCTTCAAACTGCTTAATGATACCTTGTCCAACTTCGTCCGTTGCCACAGCAAGAACAATCCGATCCGCAGGCATTAATCCCTTGTCCTTGCGCAAATCTTGTACCGCCCGCATAAGTTCACGAGCAATTCCCTCTTCTTTTAGTTCTGGTGTAACCACTAGATCAAGTTCAAAACCATCTGATATATTTCGATTAAAATTTATTTCTTTAATATTTACTTCGTCTTTTATTAATTCCAGAAGTTCAATTTCGTTTTTTAATCTGTCGTCTTGAATAATAAGTTTATTTAACGGCTGTCTAACTTTAATATTTTTCTGATTACGTATCATCAATACTTCAGATACAATTTTTCGACTCAATTCCATATTTTCTAACAGCTCTTGATTTACATTGTCCATCTTAGGCCAATCACAAAGATGAATACTCTCTGGATCATTATCAGTTTTCAGTCTTTGATACATATCCTCGGCAAAAAATGGTGCAAACGGCGCCATAAGTTTAGAAATTTCTAGCAACACAAACCTAGTCGTCGCCTCAGCCTTCAAAGCATCATCCCCGCCAGCTTTAAACCGATCGCGTGACCGCCTAATATACCACTGTGACAAATCGCCGACAAATTCTCGTAAATATCTTGTGGCCGAAAACAAATCATAATCATCAATACTTTTGGTTATCTCATTTTTCAACTCGTTTAGTTTAGCAATTATCCAACGGTCAAGAACGGGCAAATTGGAAAAATCAGATAGTGGCTCCACGCCAGTTTTAAACATCTCATAAAAATTGACGACATTTTTAAGCAAATTGAAGACTTTTTTATTCACTTCATCCACGGTTTTTTCGTCAAAGTTTTTCGAGTCCCCCGGCTGGTTGACGCTATACATCCAGAAACGCAAAACATCCGCCCCGTATTTATCCATCATCTCCCACGGGTTTACCCCATTACCCAGTGATTTGGACATTTTTTTACCCTCAGCATCAAGGATCAACCCAAGACAAATCACGTTTTTATAGGCCTTACCCTTACCCATAAGCGCCCCCACGGCATGGAGGGTATAAAACCAACCTCTAGTTTGATCTATCGCTTCAGAAATAAAATCGGCTGGATACCCACCATTTTCGATTTTTTCTTTATTTTCAAATGGATAATGGTCTTGGGCAAAAGGCATCGCTCCCGAATCAAACCAAACATCCATCACCTCTAGTACTCGTGACAGCTCGGTACCATTGTCGGAAACTAATTTTACTTCATCTATATATGGTCGATGCAAATCTATCTCCCCTTCGATATTTGTCGGCAAACTACTTCCTGGTGCCAAATGACTTTTAAGTTCTTCAATAGATCCAATTACCAACATTTCTTTTTTGTCGGCACTGCGCCAAATAGGCAGAGGTGTGCCCCAATAGCGCTCGCGCGAAATCGCCCAATCTTTAATCCCCAAGAGCCACTCACCAAACCGCCCGTCTTTGATATGCGCTGGTTCCCAATTTATATCCTCGTTTTCCTTAACCAACTTGTCCTTTAATGCCGACATCCGGATATACCACGAGTCCCGTGCAAAATAGATGAGTGGAGTCTTGCACCGCCAACAAAACGGATAAGTATGAGTATATTTTTCTTTTTTAAACAATAGATCACGGCCCGCCAATTCTTTGATTATTTCCACATCCGTCGCCTCATCTTTAACAAATTTTCCCGCCAAAAAACCCGCTTCCGGTTTAAATGTACCGTCTTCATTTACAATATGATATTTTGGTAACCCAATTTTGGTTCCCAGCTCAAAGTCATCTTGGCCATACATGACCGCGGTATGTACCACTCCCGTACCATCTTCGGTCGTAACAAAGTCAGCTGGATATATTTTAAACGCTTTCTCCTTTTCCTGCGCCGACATCTTGTCTACCAAAAAGCCCCATAATGGTTTGTAACTTTTGCCAACCAAATCTTTACCTAGAAATTCCTCAACTACCTCTCCCTCAACCCGATCGGATAATTTTTTAGCTAAAATCAAAAAACCATTTTCTGTTTTTATTTTTACATATTCAATATCTTCACCCACCGCCAAAGCTACATTGCCAGGCAATGTCCACGGCGTAGTCGTCCAAGCCAGCACAAAAGTGTTTGGCTCTTCCTCCAGTTCAAACTTTACATACACCGACAAATCTTTAACTTCGGCATACCCTTGAGCCAATTCATGACTAGATAAAGCCGTACCACATCGGGTACACCACGGCACCACACGATAGTCTTGATACAACAACCCCTGCTTATCTACCTCGCCAATAATGTGCCACACCGATTCCATATATTCGGGTTTATAGGTCACATACGGGTTGTCCAAATCTACCCAGTACCCTATTCGCTCGGTAAAATTGCGCCATTCGTCTACATAAGACCAAACACTTTTTTTACATTCCTCATTAAACTTGCCGATGCCGTAACTTTCTATTTCTTTTTTAGATTTGAGTCCAAGTTTTTTCTCAACCTCCAACTCTACCGGCAAACCATGGGTATCCCAGCCACCACGACGACGCACCTCAAAACCACACATTGTTTTGTAACGTGGAATAGCATCCTTAAAAGCCCGCGCCTCTAGGTGGTGAATACCCGGTCGGCCATTAGCGGTCGGTGGACCCTCATAAAAAACAAACTCCCCCGCTGGGGCGGGCTTACTTTCCGATTTTTTGAAAATATTATTTTCCTGCCAAAATTTAAGAATCTCTTCCTCTCGCTTGGCGGTTTCCGATTTGGTTGGCTCTATCTCTTTCATTTTTGATTTATTTTATCCTTGACCATCTGGTTAAATAACTTAGATACCACAAGGATTATACCAAGAATAATAATGGTGGCACCTAAAAATGTCCAAGAAAATTCTAGATAATCAAAATACCACACCCCGCCTGCTATCAAGAGGACAATTAGACCCAACTGATTAAAAATGAAATTTAGAAATTTAAGCATTTTTCTGATTTAGCGAGGAAATTTTTTTCGCCGAGCCTTGCGCAAGGGCGGCGGCCCGAGCAGAGCAAATTTTCAGCAGAAAATTATGTGTGCTCGCCGAAAAATATTTCCGAGCGCCCCTACATTTCGTCCGGCACTCTAATTCCCAACACCGTCAACCCATTTACCATTACAATTTTTGTCGCCTTGGTCAGCGCCAATCGCCAACCAGACATTTCTGGGTTTTCGCTATCAATAATTTTACTACCACCATAAAAACCGTTATAGGCACTGGCTAGCTCCAACAAATAAGTAACAATATATTGTGGAGCATATTCAGCTCCCGCCCGCTCAACTATTTCTGGGAATTGGTACAACAAACGCTCTAGCGGCAAAATATCGCCCTCTGGACGAACCGGTTTTGGCACCAAGTCCTCACTAAGTGCCTTATCCAACACCGACCCCGCCCGCACCGCTGTATACTGTAAATACGGCCCTGAATCGCCTTCAAATGACACGGATTTTTCCAAATCAAAAATAGTATCACGCCCCGGAGCTTGTTTTAAAATTGAAAACTTAATGGCCGCCACTGCTACCACCCGGGCAATATCCGCCTTTTGTGCTTTTGACAAAGGTCGATCTGACAATTTTTCCATCACCTTTTTCTCAACATCGGTCAATAAATCTTCGGCCGCCACCACATCGCCCGTCCTTGACGACATCTTCCCTGTCGGTAACATCAATAAACCGTGGGCTATATGTTTTATTTTCGGAGCTAGTTCCGGAAAAACAAATTCCATGGATTTCATTACCACTTTGAAATATTCACTCTGTTCGTTGGCGGTTATTACAACCGACCGATCAAACTGATACTGGTCATACTTGGCTTTAGCTAAACCCAGTTCTTTGGCCTCATAAGTGGGTAGACCCTGCGAACTTAAAAAGACGCGAGTATGCAAACCGTGAGCTTCACCCTTAAAAACTACCGCTCCGTCGCTTTCAGTAAAAACCTGCTTTTTCAAAAATTCTTCTACCAACTCTTTACCCAAAACAGCCATTTGACTTTCAAAGAAATAAAAATCAAATTTTGTCCCCAAACGGTCATAGATAGTTTCAAAATATGCCAAGCTCCATTTGCGTCCAACATCATAAAAACGATTAATGGTTCTGTCGGACCGTTCGTATATTTTTTTATTTAATTCAGCGATTTCTTTTTGGACTTCTTTACTACTTTCGTAAGCAGTAGCTCCAAAGGCATAGGCCGATCCTAAATAACCAACTCGGCTAGTTACACTGCCAAAAATCCTTTCTTTCCATAAATTGCCCCCTTTTTTCTGCATACCATAAATCGCCTTAGCTACATGCAGACCGACATCACCTTGATAGCAAGCTCTTTTCACCTCGGCGCCATTCCACTCCAGAAGACGCGACAAAGCCTCGCCAATCGTGTTGGACATAAGATGTCCAATATGAAAAACCTTAAATGGATTGGGGTCGGTATATTCCACCAGAGTTTTTTCTTTTTTGTGGCGATTTATTTTCCCAAAATTTTCACTTTCAACAATGTTTTTTATTTTCCCCTCAAAAAATTCTGGCTTGAGGTAAAAATTTATAAAGCCAAAACCAGCCACCACAATTTTTTCCACTTCTGGAAATTGTCGATTTTTCAAACTTTGGACCAGTTTTCCAGCTAATTCAATAGGATTTTCACCAAGCTTCTTGGCATAAATCAAGGCCGCATTAGTCGCATAATCCCCCAATCCCTGATCGGCGGGGTGCTCTAAGGTTATTTTAGGTCCTCTTATGCCTAGCAGTTTGAGCTCTTCAACTAGGGCTTTTTCAATATTAGAGCGCATCATTAGGTCAAATATAGCACAAAAACCCCTATTGTATAGGGTTATTTACTCCGTCTTTTAAGCGAAAATTATTGCTTACCAGTAGAGCCAAACCGCCCCTCCCCACGACTTGAATCAGACAATTCTTCCACTTCTTCAATATCTGCTATCACCACTGGAAAAATAACTAGCTGAGAAATCTTGTCGCCCTTTTTTATCTCGTATGGCTCATGTCCCAAATTAATCAAATTAACATTATATTCCCCGCGATATCCAGCATCGTAAACCCCACCCATCGTATGAATACCACCATTTTTCGGCAAGCTACCTTTGTCTTTAACTATGGCGGCATAACCCAGAGGAAATTCTAAAGCCCAACCAACAAAAAATATTCGTCTCTCTCCTGGTTTCAGTATGTAGTCTTCTAGGGAAAACATATCTAACCCAACATCACCCGCGTGGGCATAGGATGGTAATTTAGCTTCAGGATTTAATTTTTTAATTTTTAACCTAAGACTGTTCATTTTTTTAAGATATCATTTATTTTTTCTGCCAGCTTAATCATATCTTTTTCTTTTTTCCCGCGACTTGTTTCGGCCGCTGTACCAAGACGAATACCCGAAGGATCAACCGGACTTCGCTTGTCTCCCGGAATGGTATTTTTGTTTACAATTATCCCTGCTTTTTCTAAGCGATCACTAGCCTCTTTACCACCCACACCTTTTCCATCCATCCAAGTGTCCAACAAAATTAAGTGGGAATCGGTACCGCCAGATACTAACCGCCAACCAAGTTTTTTTAATTCAGAAGCTAAAGCTTTGGCATTTTTGACCACCTGTTTAGTGTAGACCTTGAAAGCTGGCGTAGATGCTTCGCCAAAAGCGACCGCCACCGCGGCGATTTGGTTTAAGTGTGGACCACCCTGCATCCCCGGAAACACCGCTTTATCTATTTTTTCAGACAATTCCTTTTTAGAAAAAATCACAGCTGCTCGTGGACCACGCAGGGTTTTATGAACGGTAGTGGTCACCACATCGGCATAAGGAAAAGGTGACGGGTAGGCACCACCAGCGACAAGACCTGCCGTATGCGACATATCTACCATTAAAATCGCCCCTACCTCATTGGCGATCGCTCGAAACTTTGCCCAATCAACTTTACGAGGATAAGCAGTGAACCCAGCCACAATAATTTTAGGTTTAGCTTTTTTGGCAATTTGAGCAATATCCTCATAATCAAGCTGTTCGGTCTTCGGATCAACACCATAAGGTATTTGTTGCCAAACCTTTCCGGTCACCGACACTTTGTGACCATGAGTAAGATGTCCACCGTCAGTCAAAGTCATACCCATTATTTTTTCCCCAGTCGGCACCAAAGCTAAATACACCGCCACGTTGGCTGGAGACCCCGACAGAGGTTGAACATTTACACCCCAATTATTTTTAGACAATTTAAAAGCTTTTAGTGCTCGCTCTTTACAAAGGTTTTCTATTTTATCAACAATTTCATTACCCCCATAATAGCGGTGGCTTGAATACCCCTCGGCATATTTATTGGTTAGTTCTGAGCCTAGGGCCTCCAAGACATCTTTTGACACATAGTTTTCTGAAGCAATCAGATTAACCACTTTTTTCTGACGCTTCTTTTCAGCTTCAATAAGTTTTTGGATTTGTTTGTCTTTCATATGTGGGCAGTATACCACGAGCACATCAAGTGGTAACAAGATTGACATATATCCTAAAAAATATAGAAATAGTAGCAGTCTAGTACCAAAACAACGAAGTAAGGAGAAGAAAATGCTGGGAAATATACAAAACGCCCGCACCAGAGAACAAATTGACCATCTGCAGCGCACTGTCGGCATGGGCAAATGCCCATTTTGCCCAGACAACGGTTTTGATCCAGAAGTTAACAAGGTGATCATTGCTGGTGAGTATTGGCAAGGGTGGCAGAACCCATTTCCCTACCCCCACAACCAGCACCATTTTGTCTTTGCCACACTTGAACATATTGAAAACGTAGCAGACCTGACACCGGCCATGTGGGAAGAGTGGGGCAGACTAAATCAGGAGCTAATTGAACGCTTCAGCATCCCCGGCGGCGGCATTACCATGCGCTTTGGTTTGAACCAATACAACGCCGGCACGTTGAGCCATTGCCACTCTCACATTCAAGTGCCCGATCTAACCGGACCTTCGTTTCAGGTATTTGCCAAATCTCCACTTCCCCTCATGGATCAGTTGGCGCCCTGCAAAGGTGCCAATCATTTGGAGCTTTTGGCTCGGGCCTTCTTGGCAACATGACACACTTACAATTTCACCCAGCGGCAAGTTTTGCCGCTGGGCCTTTTTTGTTATAGTAAGATTACTTACCCTTAACTTTTTAATTTATGAAGTCATTTGCCGAACGCACACCTGACTCTCAATACCAAGACGCCTTGCGTAAAATATTACGGGAAGGTCGCGATGTTTTACCTATACATGGTGAAAAAGCTAAGATGCTGGTCGGAGTCCAGTTGCGCTACAACCTTGAAAATGGTTTTCCTGTCATCACCGAGCGTGATATGCAGGGTCCTTTCTTCACCGGAGCCATTGCCGAACATATTGCCTTCTTAAATGGCGCCCGCACCCAAGCAGAGCTAGAGAAATTTGGTTGTAAGTGGTGGAGCAAGTGGGTCACCAAAGAAAAATGCGAGATCTTTGGCTTACCAGAGGGCGACCTTGGTCCGGGGTCTTATGGTGCCGCTTGGCACGACTTCCCTACCAAAGAAGGTTTGCCGTTTAATCAAATTGCTCACGTAGTACAACAAATAAAAGAGCGACCATATTTACGTACGCACATTATTTCTCCTTGGATTCCTCAGTACACAATTCAACACGAAGGTCTAACCCGAAAAGTTGTTGTTGCCCCTTGTCACGGCTGGATCCACGTTCTAGCTTTTCCGGAAACCAAACAATTGACCATTCACCACTTTCAGCGTTCCGGCGACTTTCCGGTGGGAGTACCATTTAACATGGTGCAATATGCTTCTTTTGGTTTGATGGTCGCCCAATTAACCGGCTACCAATTTACTGACATTGTCTATACTTTTTCTGACGCCCATATTTACGAAAGCCAATTTGAACATGTTGAAAAATTAATCACACGCGAGCCACGCCGCCTACCAACCGTAACTCTTGATTCTACTATCACCGATATATTTAATTTCCGCCCTGAACATTTTACCCTTTCCGATTATGAGCCCCACGAAAAAATGATTATCCCAACACCAATATAAATATGTACGTCAATTATGAAAATACTAGGGGCCGAAGCGACACATCATATTCAGACGTGGTTAAAAATATTGAAAGTGAAGGAAATTGCCCCTTCCCCTTTTGTGGCGAAGACCCCGCTGAACATCACAAAAAACCTATTTTTGCCGAAGGTAAATATTGGAAAGCAACCGACAATGCTTATCCCTACGACAACGTTGATCATCATATTCTTTTTATTTACAAGGAACACAAGCTGTCGTTGACAGACATTACAACTGAAGGCTGGGTTGAACTTCACCGGTTAGTTGAAGAAACGATAAAAAATCGCAATATCCTAGGTGGCACTTTATTTATGCGCTTTGGCGACACTCGCTATACGGGTGCCAGCGTCAGTCATTTACACGCTCACTTAGTGGTATCAAAAGGTAACTCATCAGACTATAAACCAGTGCTCACTCGTATTGGCTAAAACTGAACTTGTACAATTTCTGCCCCCACCCCTTTTAAAATATCTTCAGCGTCTAAAAGGCAGTATCCTTCAGCATAAAAAACTTTTTTAAAGCCAGAGGCGGCTATTGACTTGGCACAAACCGGACAAGGAAATGTGGTCACATAAATATGAGCTCCATCTAGACTAATTCCTCGTTTAGCGGCTTCGGCTATAACCCCCGCCTCAGCGTGTAAAAATTTAGACAACTCAAAACTAACACCATAATCAAAGTTGCTTCGTGGGTCACCAAAAATATTATGAGTCCCCTCGGCCGGCAAGGGTCGATTGTGACCAATCAAGATAGTCTGACCATCTTTTACCACCGCCGCTCCCACCTGCCGCCACCAGTCAGAGCTTTTTTCGGCTTCAATAAAAGATTTGGTCATTACCTCACGGTCAAATTCATCAGCAGAAATCTGCTGATCAGGATTTACTGGATTTGTCTTCTGGGCATTGTGTCCATCCCAACGCAAAAACACCGAAACAAAATTTGCCTTCTTTTCTCCTAGATATTTAGTTGCAAAATCACGAGTAATATCTTCGTCGGGCAAATAAAACTCCGGCCCCGATAAGACTTCTGCCACATTAGCTTTTGTAACAATGGTGATATCATCAAATATCTTAAATGGTATTAAAGCTTTTTTAATTTCTTCTGCCGTTAGCGCTCTAATATCACGTTCCATTCTTGGATATTCTAAAACTAAGTCGTGCCCCAACAAAAAAAGCTGACCACCATATTTGGTAAAAAAATCCAAATAGCCCCGATGTAGAGCTGGTACATAAGAAATAACCGAATTTGCCATTTATGATTTACGAATGTTAGAAATAAATTGTTCAGTGAGTTTATTTATTTCTCGAGCCAATTTTTCTGCCCCCTCAATCGCCAACAACCTAATCCGCGCTGAAGTAGAAGTGGTAGCCTGTGGTGGTAAGGTTATAATTTTACCGCAAAAAGGTTTATATTCCTTTACCATTTTAGAAGTAAAATCGCCCGTACTTTTAGAAACAATCAGAACATCTGGCTCAACCAGCCGAATAAGATCTCCAATATCGTGACTGGCTTCACGCAAAGTTACCAAATCAACATGGCGCAAATGAACCAACATTTTCAACCGCTCTGATTGAGGAACAATAGGACGTTCGGGACCTTTGCGAATTTTAGTCAGTTCATCAGAATCCACACCAACAATTAAAATATCACCATGGGCACGAGCCGCCTCTAGATATAGGGCGTGGCCTTCGTGAATAAGGTCATACACACCCTGAGTCAAAACAATCCTATAGCCCATCTCCTTGAGGCGTGCCACAATATTCTTAAGGACCTTTTGGTCGGTTACCACCCGCTCGCCAAAGTGGGTTTTACTCTCAAGGATATGCTTTAGATTTAAGGTGGAAGCCATAGTATAATGAGGTATTAATTTGTAGCCCCAGTATAAAGAACCCCTAAGGGGAGGTCAAACTATGTCAAAACCAGAAATAATCATAATTGCAGCTATTGACCAAAAACGTGGGCTCGGCCAGAATGGTCAACTGCTTTTCCGTATTAAAGATGATTTGCGGCGGTTTAAGCAAATAACCACTGGCCATACCATAATCATGGGTCGAAAAACCTTTGATTCAATCGGCAAAGACCTACCCAATCGAACAAATATTATTATTACGCGTCAGCCAGATTTTACCGCCCCAAACTGTTTGGTCGCCCACTCTCTAAACGAAGCTATAAACTTGGCACCAGCGGGCGAAACAAAAATATTTATTATCGGTGGCGGAGAAATTTACCATCAAGCCATATCTATTACCAACACTCTTTTACTTACAATAATAGATACGATCGCCCCAGCTGATACTTACTTTCCCGATTATTCAGATTTTAATTTAATTTCAACAGAAAAAGGCGCTAGTGATAATATCACTTACGCCTTTTCAGAATTTAAACGATAATTTATTACTTCACCTCCACCC
>CAYSSL010000016.1:10796-12489 GCA_964433715.1 uncultured Candidatus Saccharibacteria bacterium
AGCTCGTGAGCATTTAGATCTACCATTTTTCTTTCGGCAATTTCTTTGATCTGAGCCTTAGAGATAGTTCCAGCCTTCTTTTGAATATTTTTACCAGAACCTTTTTCCACCCCAATCGCCTTTAAAATTAGGCGGGAGGCCGGCGGAGTTTTTAAGATAAAATCAAAACTACGATCTTCATAAACCGAAATTTCTACCGGAATAATATCTCCGCGCATCTCCTGAGTCCGGCTATTGAACTGATTGACGAATTCGCCAATATTCACACCCGCCTGACCAAGAGCTGGACCAACGGGTGGCGCTGGGTTAGCCGCCCCAGCTGGGATTTGAAGTTTTACTTTTTTGATTACTTTCTTGTCAGCCATAGTGCTAGAAATCTACTATATTAAAGTGATATTGGCAAGAAGAGGCTAGATTTTCTTAACTTGAAGAAAGTCCAACTCCACCGGCGTCTCTCGACCAAACATTGAAACCAAAACTTTAACTTTGCCTCGCTCAATATCAACCTCGTTAACTTTACCCTCAAATTCTTTAAATGGTCCGTCCACAATAACCACCGCCTCATCTACTACCAAATCAATAGCGTGTTTAGCGCCATCGTCGCTCATACGGCGGAAAAGCTCGTCTACTTCTGATTTTTCTAGAGGTACAGGAATAACACCAGAACCAATAAAACCAGTCACGCGCGGAGTGTTTCGCACCACATACCAAGAATCATCGGTCACGACCATATCTACCAGAACATAGCCGGGGTATATTTTTTCGTCTTCGGTTACTCTTTTACCAGCCTTGATTTTAACCTTCTTTTCAGTTGGAACGAGCACATTAAATATTTTGTCTTCCATGCCCAAAGATTCAATACGCTGTTTTAGGTTGCGAGAAACGGCGTTTTCATAACCAGCGTAAGTATGAATAGCATACCAGTTGCGCCCCTGATTTAATTCTTGTTTAGCCATAATATTTTAGACAATCAAGCCTTTAATAATAGAGGCAAAGGCAAAATCTAGTAAGCCAAGATAAACACCGACCGCAATAGCGATAACAATAACAATCGTGGTATAGCCTATGGCCTGATCGCGTGTCGGCCAGTTGACATGCTTCAGCTCACCTTTAGTAGACTTGAGATAATCAATGAATGACATAATGTTGTTGTATTAAAAAAGCCCCGCAGGGCACCTATTTATATTACCAGATTTTAGGGGTAAAAGTCAACCATAGAGAATTAGTGAAATATTTAGTAGAAAAAACCAGTATAAGTTACAATAGACCAATATGAATATCGGCGAATCATCCCTTGAATTGCACCAAAAACACCGCGGCAAACTGGAAACCAAATCAAAGGTTTCTCTTCAAACCCGCGAGGATTTGAGTTTGGCTTACACCCCCGGCGTGGCCACTGTTTGCACCACTATTGCTAATAATAAGAGCCAGCTGAACACCTATACCAACGTTGGTAACACTGTCGCAGTTATTACCGACGGCTCAGCCGTGCTTGGTCTAGGTAATATTGGCCCCGAGGCCGCCATGCCCGTAATGGAAGGTAAAGCGATTTTGTTTAAAGAATTTGGCGGGGTTGATGCGGTGCCAATCTGCCTATCAACGCAAGACACCGAAGAAATCATTAAAGCCATCGTGGCTATCGCCCCCTCTTTTGGTGGTATCAACTTGGAAGACATTTCTGCCCCGCGATGTT
>CAYSSL010000017.1:0-12137 GCA_964433715.1 uncultured Candidatus Saccharibacteria bacterium
CGCGAAACAGCGAAGGTTGTTTTGTTTGACCACGATGACAATATTGCTTTGGTGTATTACCCGCCAGCAGAGGGGTTTTTCGGTGGGTACTATATTCCCGGTGGGGGGTTAGAAGAAGGGGAAACAATCCTTGAGACACTTCATCGTGAGGCGCTCGAAGAAACTGGTTGTAAAATAAAAGAGATTGGTGAAATTGGTTTTGTGATTGAATATATGAAAGACAAACTGCTCAAGCAGAAGGCTTTTGTTTTCACCGCTAGGGTGGATGGTGAAAAAGGTGAGTGTCAGCCAACTGAATCCGAGAAAAAAAGAGGAATGGAAATAGTCTGGAAGCCTGTAGTCGAAGCGATAAAACTAGTGGAAGCCAATCAGTACAATGATTTTGCCAAACTTAGAGCGAAGATGATTTTGAATCTAGTAAAAGAGATGTAGTGCTATTTACAAATCCCCCGCCAGCTACGCCGGCGGGGGATTTGTTTTTAATTAAACATCTTGACTTAATACCCCTAGGGGGTATACAATAGAATTATGCAAAACAATAAGCAAAAATTAATTAGGCGGCTAAAAATTGTTGAGGGGCAGGTGCGAGGGTTGCAGGAGATGGTTGAAAAAGGGGTCTATTGCGTGGACATTATTACCCAAACCTCGGCGGTGAAGCAGGCCCTATCGGGGGTGGAGGATGCCTTGATGGAAAACCACTTGAAAACTTGTGTGGCCCACCAAATGCAAAAAGGTAAAGTGGCGCAGGCCACCACGGAAGTGCTAAAAGTTTATCGGCTTAAACGAAAATAGAATATGGCTGATTCTAAAACATTTCGCATAAAAGGGATGCACTGCGCCTCGTGCGCGGCCAGTATTGAAAAGATATTTAAAGCTGAAGCCGGGGTACACTCGGCTGAGGTCAATTATGGTACCGAAACCGCCAAACTAAATTTTGATGAGACAAAAATTAAACCGGCTGACCTATCGAAAAAAATTGAACCCCTTGGCTACTCGTTGGTTTTGGAGACCGCCGAAAGTATGAATATGTCGGCCGATGAACACGCCGAGCACGCGGGCCTAAATCAATCAAAAAAAGACAAGTTGGCCGAACTGCAAGATATGAAAATGAAGCTTTGGTCAATTATTCCACTAGCTATTATTAGTGTGGTGGTGATGACTTGGGATATTTTGGTGCAATATGGCCAGGTGACGGAAATGGCGCCGGTGATGGAAGAATTTATTCACCACCTCATGCCTTTGTTTGCGACTTACGCCCTATTTGTCGTGGGTAAACCGTATCTGCTTGGGGTTTACCGTTTTTTGCGTTTCGGACGGGCCAATATGGACACCCTGATCGGGATTGGGACCATGGCCGCTTATCTTTACAGTTTTGTGGTGACGGCCTTTGAAGAGACATTGGCGCCGTTTATAAATGTGACTTATACCTACTACGATGTCACTATTGTGGTGATTGCTTTTATTGCTCTCGGCAAATTTCTAGAAGCGAGGTCAAAAATAAAGACTGGCGACGCCATCGAAAAACTACTCAACTTACAAGCCAAGACGGCTTTAGTAATTCGCGACAACCAAGAAATGGAAATTCCGATTGCTGAAGTGAAGCACGGCGACATTATCGTAATAAAACCGGGGGCACGTATTCCAGTAGACGGCCAAGTGGTTGGTGGTCAGTCTTTTGTCGATGAATCTATGGTGACTGGTGAACCAATGCCCAATCAGAAAAAAATGGGGGATATGGTGGTGGCCGGTACTATTAATACCACCGGCGCCTTTACTTTTCGCGCCACTAAAGTGGGGGCGGAAACAATGCTCGCCCAAATTATTAAAATGGTGGGCGAAGCGCAGGGCTCGAAAGCGCCCATTCAGGCCTTGGCAGACAAAATTTCCAGCGTGTTTGTACCGATTGTCTTGGGGCTGGCCGTACTCACGCTTTTGGTTTGGCTTGTGGTGGGGACTCAATATTTAGGTTTTGCTCAAGCGCTTTCTTATGGCCTCGTTTCTTTTGTGGGGATTTTGGTTATTGCTTGCCCGTGTGCGCTGGGTCTTGCGACCCCGACCGCGATTATTGTCGGCGTCGGCAAGGGGGCGCAGGAGGGGATTTTGATTAAAGATGCGGCTACTTTGGAAAAGTTGCACAAGGTGACCACGGTGGTGGTAGATAAAACCGGCACCATTACTAAAGGCAAGCCAACCCTGACTGATATTAAAAATTTACGAGCGAGCACCGAAGAAAGTTTGGTGCAGATTTTGGCAACCTTGGAAAATAAATCCGAGCATCCGATTGCGCGGGCGATAATGGCCTACGCGACCGAAAAAAATATTAGTCTAGCCGAAGTGGCCAATTTTGAGGCGATCGAAGGAAAGGGATTGAAAGGAATGATAAATGGCCAAGAATATTTGGCTGGGAATGTTAAGTTGATAGCCGAAGCTGGGTTTAAATTTAACACTGCTGAACTGGAATTATTGGCAAGCCAAGGTAAAACCCTAGTAGTGGTAGCGGACAGCCAAGGGGTGATTGGCTATGTCGCGGTCGCGGATGAAGTCAAACCAGAAGCTAAAACCGCGATTACTAATTTGCACAAGCTGGGAATAAAAGTAGTAATGCTAACTGGTGACGATGAAAAAGCTGGACGGTATATTGCGTCCTTGGTTGGTATTGATGAAGTGGTGGCCAATGTTTTACCCCAAGACAAACTGGCTAAAATTAAGGAGTTGCAACAAGTGGGGCAAATAGTGGCGATGGCGGGTGATGGGGTCAATGATGCACCGGCTCTTGCTCAAGCGGATGTGGGAATAGCGATGGCCACCGGTACCGATGTGGCGATCGAGTCGGCGGGGATCACGCTTTTGCACGGTGATATTTCCAAACTGGTTAAAGCGATTCGTTTGTCCAAGCTGACCATGCGAGGGATCAAGCAAAATTTGTTTTGGGCTTTTGCTTACAATGTAGTGGGCATCCCACTGGCGGCCGGCGTCTTTTTCCCAATTTTAGGTTGGCTCTTGTCGCCAATTTTTGCGGGACTCGCCATGGCTTTTTCCAGTGTGTCGGTGGTTGGCAATTCACTGCGCTTAAAAACTATTCGTCTCTAAAATATGTCTGAAAAAAATATCCAAACATTTGTTTTCCACGCCCATGGTTTACACTGTGCGTCGTGTGCGGGTTTGATTGAAGGGGAACTGGGAGAACTGGCCAATGTGAAGGCGGTACAAGTTACCCTAGCTAAAAATACCGTGGCGGTGACGGCCGATTTTGGTGAGCAGTCGATGGGTGAAGCGGCTACCGCTTTGTCGGCGGTGATAAAACCCCACGGTTACTCGCTGTCGGTTGAGCCGGTGAAGACAGTAGTTAATTGGAATGAATTTAAAATAGCGGTACCACTGACGGTTTTGTTGACCATAATATTTATTTTGTTGCAAAAAAGCGGGCTGATTAATTTGGTGTCCACTGGTTCGGTGTCTTACGGCACGGCTTTTGTCATTGGGATTGTGGCTTCGCTCTCAACCTGTATGGCGGTGGTGGGCGGATTGGTGTTATCTTTGTCGGCCAACTTGGCCCGAGAAAAAGACGCTTGGCGCCCCCAAGTTTTATTTCATTTAGGGCGAATTGTCTCGTTCTTTGTTTTGGGTGGGGTGATTGGCGTAGTGGGTAGTACTTTTAAACTAAGTATTACAATGACTTTTGGTTTGGGAATTATTATCGGTCTAGTTATGGTTGGCTTAGGTTTAAATTTGCTGGGCATTTTTCCGTGGGCCGGCCGTTTGCAACTAGCCTTGCCCAAAGTTTTTACGGCGAAAGCCGGCAATTTGGCCAAAGCCAACCACTTCCTCACGCCATTTGTTATGGGCACCGCGACTTTTTTCTTGCCATGTGGCTTTACGCAAGCGATGCAACTTTACACCTTGTCTACAGGAAGTTTTCTCACGGGAGCGGGGACAATGCTCTCGTTTGCGCTGGGGACTTTGCCGGTGCTTGTTCTTTTGTCTTTTGGCTCCCTAAGTTTAGCAAAACATCGCTTGGCTGGTATATTCTTTAAGACGGCGGGGCTGGTGGTGATAATGTTTGGGCTCTTTAATCTGATAAATAGTTTGGTGATTATGGGTTGGATCGGGCCAGTGTTTAATTTTTAAAACTTTTTATTTATGAATAAAATTCCAGTAGCGATATCGATAGTGGTGGTTGTCATGCTCATTGGTTCGGCATTAGCTTTTTCTGGTGACCGACCAGTCACCGACACGGCTTCACGCAATAATGTGAAAATTGTTGATGGTGTGCAATATGTGGATATTTCGGCGCGTGGCGGCTACCAGCCGCGCACTACGCTTGCCACCGCGGGCCTGCCCACCATTTTGCGTTTCAATACCGCTAATACTTTTGATTGTTCCGCTTCGGTGATTATTCCCAGTCTAAAGATTAGCAAAAATTTGCCCTATACCGGACAAACCGAAATTGATATTGGGACTTCAACTGTCGGAACATTGGCGGGCACTTGTAGTATGGGTATGTACCCCTTTGCGGTGGAGTTTGAATAAACGTTTGTTTTTATTGCTGGTCGTGCTAGAAATACCACCAGACTGGATAATCTTTATGGAGGGAGGTGATTAAATTGCCTGGAGAATTTCATATAGACCCAGAAGTGGATACTTGCTTGGTGCGTTTATGCGACGCTCTATGCTTGTGGGAACAGCATACTGGTCGAGGAACACACTTGGTCCTGATCCCACATTCGCCGGGTGAAGACGTTGTTGTCGCAGTTGATGGAAAGCCTTTACCCCGAAACTCCATCACCACCTTAGAGGCCGTAACAACTGTGGAAGGTATTCGCGCTCACAGAAGTCTTTAGATTTTTTGGTCCAAAAGTCCCGCTTTCCAGTCTGGCGGGGCTTTTTCTTTTGGTTGATTTTGGTTGAAAAAGTACACCCCAGCGTCGCTTCGCGTCGCTGGGAATTTGCTATAATACCAGTGTTACTAATTTATCTAACAAAAATATGAAAAAAGGTTACAAAGAAAATATTGAAAATTTAACCATTGCTAACAGTGATTTCCGCCATGTGGTTTACACGGGGGAGCATATGCAACTGGTTTTAATGTCTCTTAAACCCGGTGAAGATATTGGAATGGAAATTCACGCCGACAATGACCAGTTTTTTCGTTTTGATGCTGGCGAAGGTAAAGTGATTATAAATGGTAACGAATATGAAGTGGCCGATGGGGATGCGGTCATTGTCCCAGCTGGTGCCGAACACAATGTGATAAACACTTCTCTTGATCAAGATTTAAAACTTTACACCATCTATGCTCCGTCCCACCACCAAGATGGTGTAGTGCGCGCCACCAAAGTCGAAGCCATCGCCGACAGCCCAGATTTTGATGGTAAGACAACAGAATAAAATGAAACCCTTATTGGTTTTGACCGACAAACAAATTTTCCCTGACTTTGAGGCGGAGGCTGATATTACCTACGAACTGCGTTTGGCAGTAAAAATTGTTGCTTTTGATGATGCTGGGCAACTCGCTTTAGTGGGGACTAAATATAGACTACTACCGGGTGGAGGTGTAGATGAAGGAGAAACTTTAGAGGAGGCGGCTTGGCGCGAAGCTAAAGAGGAGGTGGGGTGTGATATAAAAATTGAAAGAGAAATTGGTGTGACCGAAGAATATCGGGCTCAAGCAGTCCGACACCAAGAAACCCATTTTTTCTTGGCAAAGGTGTTGGGTGACAAGGGTGTACCAACTACCACCCAAGAAGATGAACAGGGAATACAAATAGACTGGTTTACTCTTGATCAGGCCATTTTATTGCTAGAGGAGCAGGTAAAAAATATATCAACCCAAAGTTATCATTCGTGTTTTAACGTGCGGACTCATTTGGTGGCACTCAAAGAACTCAAAAAGCAGTCAATTTTTTAACTTGCTACGCTACTAAGAATTTTTAGCGGACATAATAACCTCGCGAGTTTTTGCTAGAGCTTCGGCAAAACTCTGCTTTTTAAAGCTGAACGCTCGGGCTGGTTGAGCAAAGCGCCCCGTCCGGTCGTAGATATTGGTTAGCATTATTTTTTTATCAGTCGGGTCAATAACAATACTGCCTTGCACGCCATCTATTTTTTTAAGCCATAAGTCACCCTTTTTGGTTATTTCAACCACCTTTGGGCTATTAGGTATCAAATCTTTACCAAAAACTGCTTGCCAGTATTCGGCTTTGTCGGGAAAGGCGAGGGCTTTGGCGAGGGCGAGTTCGCGGGCTGGCTCCCACTGGAGTCTGTCGGTAAAATTGATAGCGGTTTTTATAACCTCGGGTCGAGCTTTTAGGTCGTAGAGGTTGTTAAAAATATCAATCTGGCCTTTATCTAGTTGTCCTCGTTCATCAAACAAACCAGCAAAACCATCTTGTGCAAACATTCTGGTCATGCTGTCAAAACGTCCCCCTGCGACAATCGTGCCATCGGCGTTTAGACCTTCAACTTTGTGACTTAGACCAAGTTCGGTTAGTTGTTTGGCGGCTTGAGTTGATAAGCCAAAGCGATCTCCCAAATTCATAATTGCTTTTTCGTAAGACAAAGCGGTGGGAGCGGGTATGTTTTCTGGAGGGTGATTAGGAGTTTTAATTGTAATTTTTTCTAAATCAGGATATTTATCTTTGGCTGGCGTTAGTTCTTCTAGTTCTGATTTGATAGCGGTTTTTTCAACGATTGAACTGTTGGGGGTACTGGTTTCCACTGGGTTGGTATCAAAATCTTGGGCGACCGTAGCCTCGTTTTTACCTAGTTGTTGATCTAAAATCTCTTGCCACTTCTTTTCTGATGTCTCACGAGCAAAGTCTATAGCGGGCGAATTGGTGCCAACTTTTTCTTCGGAGCGTTCAATAAGGGGGTCAATAATATTTTTCTTTAATCCATCGTAGTCAGTTATTTCTAACTTGCCTTTGTCAAAGGTGGCATATTTTTCAAGGTCTTCATGAGAAATACCAGCAATACTACGGCCTTTAAAGATTTCTCGTACATTAGCCAAGACATTTTCTATTTGACCACCTTCGCTTGCTTGTAGGGTTTTATCACTTCCGACATCAAATGATTTGGTAACTACCCGTCTCAAGGCTTGGTCTAGAGTGGGGAAGTCACCATTTGAGCCAATGTCATAAGACATAGTTTCCATAGCGGGTGTTGCTGCCGCCGAGCTTGCCTCCACCACACTAGGAGCGCGCAGTGGGGTGGGGACTTCGGTGGCAGTTGGCTTTGGTTCTACAGTTTCGTCGCCTATTTGGGCGGCCGCCCCACCAGTTTTTCCTGTCGGCAGGTCTTCTAGAGGAAATATATTATCTATTAGATGTTTGGTGGCTAGACCAAGGGAAGCAAAGGTAGCTCCGTAAGCAGCTCCAATAGCGATTTGTTTTCGGACATAAGCTTTCTGCTTTTTGTCCAGCTTTAAGTTATTAATTTTAAGGATTTCATCCAATCTTTTTTCTACGTTACTTCTGCCGACCGTGGTTAGAATTTGAAGTTTAGTTTCTGCTTCTATAACGGTTTGAATCAAGTCGTACTGGTTATCTATTTTTTCATCTTTGTCACCAAAACTGACCTGACCATCTAATACTTTTCTTTTAGTATAATTTGTTCGCACTTTAAGTTCGACTAAAGTCTTGGTATATTCTTCGTCGTCGGGCGATAAAGATTCAATTTTTTCGTTTAATTTGGCCAGCTTGTCGGCTAAAGACTTTGCTCCTACGGCTGTGTTAAAGTTTTTAGCTTTTTCTTGTTCAAGAGCTTTTTTTAGTTTGGTTTGCCTGTCTGTTAGCTCTATTTTTCTTTGTCGCGACAGAGATGGGTTGTTTTCTGCTAGTGTTTTACTAATCTCGCTCAGCTCTTCGCGCATATTTACTACCTTATTTTCTCCTCGTGACCCTTTTTCATTTCGGCTAATGGTATCTTGACCTCTTTTATATCCACGATAACCACCAACAGCACCGGCGGCTAGGGGTAGGCCAATGGTGCCAATTAGACTCACAAAGAGTGAGCGGGTGACATATCCTGAGGCAAACATCAAACCTCGCTCGGTCACAATATTGTTTAAGGCTTTTTGCCAGACGGCTTGATCTTTGATTTGTAAAATGATTTTTTCAGCGGCCGGATGTTGGTTGGCAAACTGGTTGAGTTTTATCGTCGCTTCGGCTTTTTGGAGTGATACAATATCTACGGTATTCCAGCCTATTAATATTTCTCGACGTGCTTTATTGTATTCTTGACGTAATTTTTCATGTTCCTCTTTTTGTTTTTTGGTGGCACTAGGAAGAGTCCATTCATAGGGAATATGGGCTATTTGGTTCGCAATCTCATTAAATTTTTCAACTTCACGTCTAGTTTCGGGTGTACTGTCGGCGGGGTCGGGAGTAGGTATAAAATCAATAACCAGCGAGCCATCTGTTTTTTCATGAGCGGTGGTGCCCATTTCTTGTATCCCCATTGTTAGCTGTTCTAAGACGGTTCGGTGAGTCTCTAGGCCGCCAGACATTAGATTGTTGGCGACTTCTTTTTCCGCTTTGGCAATCTGATATTTTTGGGTAATATTTCGCCACAGCTTCTTTGGCCAAGACTTTTGGCTAGTTTGCTCATTGAAGTTTTGGTAGCCTTCCTCTTGGATGCGGCCTAGGGTAATTTGTTTTAGATTTTCTAAAATCAGACGCCTTTGACCGTAGGTTAATTCAGAAAATCCTTCAATTTCATTTAGATTCTCTAAAGTTAAGCCAAAATTTCCAGCCTCGGAAGTCATTTTTTGTTTCTCGGCAGGAGATAGTTCTATTTCTATTGATTCTTGATTGGCTTCAGCGGCAGCAGCAAAGGCACGCTCCTGTTCTTGGGCCTCTAGGCCTCTTAGTAGTTCATCTGCCTCTTGCATTGTTTCTGATGGTTCAGCGGAAGGAGTTTCTTCTGCTGTGGCTAGCCCCTCAGCGCCTTGTTCAGGTAAATCACCGTCTGGGGATAAAAATTTATCTCTATTCCAGTCGGCTAGATTGTCGGCCGGCTCTGTTTCTGATGGTATGGCTGTAGCGGCTGGATTCTCGGCTGGTGCTTCTGGTGGTTGGGGAGAATTGTTTGACTGTTGTAGATCTAAAACTTTTCCTCGCAAACCGCCGCCGTTGGTTATTTCAAGTTCATTTTCTTTGGTTGGTTCTTGGCGGTAGTTTTCAATCGTAGCTATTAGTTCGTCCGAGCTGTATTTTACCCGCGAAGTATTAATTTCACCTATTTCACGCAAAATATCATAGAGTTGGTCAAAATCATTAGCCGAGTTGATTTTATCAATCAACTCTTGTTTAGCTAGTCTTTCCTTTTCTTTTTTATTTGGACGGCGGCGAAGTTTAAATTCACCGTTATTTTCACCCCTAGTTAATTCTCTGTCATATGCTTTTTGCGCTTCTAATTTCTCTTCTTCTGTTGGCTCAGCGGAGCTTGAGTTTTCTGGTGGGGTAGGGATGGGCTCTGGTGTGGCCACCGTTGCGGCGGGTTCTTTGGGTGTTGTCGGCTTGTGATTTCTCAAAAACTCATTTATTTCAGCTACCAGCTTGTCTTCTTCTCTTAGAGCAACAAGGTCTCGACCGACGTCATTTTTTTCATTTTTTAAGTTTTTTAGTTCCAGTTCTATTTCCTCGGGGGCGAGGGTGCCGGTGTCTATTTTATTTTTTAGGGCTGTAAAATTGTCACTCAAAATATTTTTTTTGGCTTCCATTTCTGACCTAACTTTCCGTTTTAGCTCATTGATATAAAGATTGAATTCTAAGATTGAGCTTTGGGTGTTGATATCTAGTCCCAGACTATTGACTTGACCGGTTAATTCAATTTTTTCTTTATTTAAAATTTGTAGTTCTATTAAACCTTTGTTGGCAGAAAAGGACTGGTCTTCTATTTGCCTTTTTACTTCAGCAAAATTTTCCGCCAGTTTTTTATAGCGCACTTCATACTCGGCCTTATCAATAGTGGGAGAGATTTCTTGGGGTGGTTGGGTGGGTACTGCTGGTTTTTCACCAGCTTCTGGTGTTGATTCTTTTGGTTTTTCCATAGTTATGTTTAAGCTATTTATTTTTTCTCTAATTTCTTTAGTTAATTCGGTTAAAGTTTGTTGGCGGTCTGGTTTTAAATCGTTGTGGGAAATTGCTTCTTCGTATTGCTTCATTGCTTCTTGAAATTTGGTTGTAGCAACGGAACTGTCTATAACTGGGTCTTCTAAATAAGCCAGCAGACCTTTTAAAGATTTCTTGGTGTCTAGATATAGTTCTTGTATCTCTGGAGACTGAGGCAGGTTATTTTTAATATCCAACAGTTTAGACATATCCATACCACCGGCAACTGGTTGTTTGTCTGGGCTTGGTCTTTTTTGGGTCATATTTTGTTTAATTGTATCTCTATACCACAGTCTTGTCTTTAGCTTTGGGTAAACAAGTGGGGATATTTTGCCTAAAAATAGGTATAATTGGTTGATGGGGTTTGGGGTGGCAGTCTAAAACATACAAAAATTGACTTCTGTTACAAAATTTCGTGCCCATATTGTGGTAGAGTTTGTGGCAATATGGGTCATTGCTTGGCTTTTATATTTTTTACTGCAAATATTCTTTTGGGTTGGAGATATATTGGCCAGTCATTTGGTTTTTTTGGCTTCACAGTCGGTCGGTGCCGCCGTGGTGTGTTCTCTGGCGGCGATCTTGGCTCGCTATTTTTTAGGGCGACGATCGGTGGGGTCTGAGGCTGTTTTAGCTTTAGTTTTTAGTGGGTTGCCTTTTGTTTTTTTGTTGGGCAGTATAAACAAAAACCATCTTTTCATGTTGCCAGTAGTGGCGCTAGTGTCGGTGTTGATAGCTCGTCTAATTAAAAATTTATGTCCCATCTGTCGTCGCTATGACTAAAGAAATATTATTTAAATATAAGGGGGTGGCAATGTTTACGGCCGCTTATTTTATTGGTTTTTGTATTTATTTTGTTTCTATTCGTAATTGGGAGTTTCTTTGGTATATCGCGGTTATGTTGTTTTTGTTGGTCCTTATATTTTGGTCACTACCTTATACCAAATTAAGCTCGCTGGCGGTTTGGGGCTTGGCGGTTTGGGGACTACTGCATATGGCTGGCGGTGGTATACCGGTAAATGATTCGGTGTTGTATGGTTGGAAAATATTACCACTTTTAGATCGGGGTGGAGAATTTTTTATTCTAAAATTTGATCAAGTGGTGCATGCTTTTGGCTTTGCGGTCGCCACTTTGGTGATGTATGAAATAATCGGGAGGCGCTGGCGGGGTGGGCGCGGGCTTCTATCTGGGTTGGCCTTTCTCTCTGGTATGGGTTTGGGGGCGGTAAATGAGATTGTAGAGTTTGTGGCGGTCTTGGTATTTCCGGCCACAGGGGTTGGTGGTTATTATAATACTGGGTTGGATTTGGTATTTAATATGCTGGGCGCTATATTAATGGCTTTAGGATTGTATATATGGAAGAAATAAGTTATCAAGATTTTGAAAAGATAGAATTGCGGGTTGGAACTATTATAGAAGCCGAGAGTTTCCCCGAAGCCAAAAAACCAGCTTATAAGCTGACTATTGATTTTGGTGAATTTGGTTTGAAAAAATCGAGTGTGCAAATTACGCACTTATATAAGAAAGAAGATTTAGTTGGTACACAAATTGTAGGAGTAATAAATTTCCCCGTTAAACAAATAGGACCTTTTTTGTCAGAATGTTTAACTACTGGTTTTCCAGACGAAAAAGGACAAGTCGTTTTAGTCCGCCCAGATTTTCCGGTACCAAATGGAGCTAAACTATTTTAATAACTTTAAAAATGAAAATTCAAAATTTTACCGAAAAAGCGGACGAAATAAAACAGGCAATAGATAGATCGACGAATATTTTGTTGCACTTGCACCCTAGTCCCGACCCCGACTCAGCGGGGTCAACTTTGGCACTAGCCGAATACTGCGAGAGTTTGGGCAAAAAAGTGACTATTATTGGTGGTGATTCAAATTTGTCGCAAACATTGTCGGTACTACCGGGTTTTGGGCGCATTCTACCCAAAGCTTATGGCGAGATTAGTCCTGCTGACTACGACTTGTTTTTAGTGCTCGATTCAGGGGCGACCACAATGATTTCTAAAAAAACTGAGGTAA
>CAYSSL010000018.1:0-11572 GCA_964433715.1 uncultured Candidatus Saccharibacteria bacterium
CTCCGACCATCTCCTTAAGAGGGAGCTGCTCTACCAACTGAGCTAACAGGGCAAATTACAGGGTATTTTATATTAATTGGCATATAAATTCAATCATAAATGATAATTATCTATTGGTTTGAATGGTAGTGTTATTTACTGTAATATATTTTTATGAATCAATCAGAAAAAGAATCTCCTGGTGAGGAAAAAGCACGTGAGTATGCAGATAGGATTAATGCTGGGGAAGATAAAACCAGTATTTATAAAGGTCTGGGCCCCGCGTTCATTGCCGCCATTGAATCTAAGCTTGATCAAAGTGGTAGGGAAAGTGGCCCGATTTTGGCAGAAAATAATACTTATCAAATTCCACCACAGTATGAAGGGATTGATCCAGAAATATTAGAAGATATTTGGATTATCCCTGAATATGTGGATCCAGCTATAACAGTCTCCGAAAAGGATCGCAAATCTAAAACCATTTCTCGTCTCAAGCAAGAGAAAAAAATATTGCTTAGTAAAGAGGAGGGACGATTGAATGATCTTGAGGCTATTGAAGGCGTAAAAATAAATCTTGGTCTATCTTCTGAACAAAAAATAAATCCAGAAAATGATGAGTTTTCAACATTTACAGTCAGTAATGGTGAGACAGACGAGGGTGCATGGTGGTATCAATATAGAAATAAAGAGGCGAAAAGGTTGAAACAAGAAGGCAAGCTAGAGTGGGGTAAAGAAAGACTATATTTTGATGTTTCTATTTCTGATATGGAAAAATTACGGGATCTGATTATGAAAATTACAGGTGACCAGAAAATACCCGTTGCTTTCAAATTTATGGATGAGAAAAAGACAAGTAAGCTACAAAAAGATGGTTCAGAAACTCGTTTTGTGGCTAACTTCGCAACAGAAGATGATGCAATTAAGTTTTACAAAGTTTTGCGACAATCTCCAGAGTATGCTGATTTGGCTAGTGATAGGTCGCTCGATTATCATGGTTTAAGAATAGATAATCTGGTTGAATATGCATCGGGTTACAGAGAACAAAGGGAACCAATTCGTCGAATTGTAGAGAATGCCGTTTTGAATGATGAGGGAAATTATGAATATTTTAAAGACGATAGAAAAATAATTTTGACTCCTGAAATTTATGAAAATTGTAAATCTCAATATCAAGATGCAAACGAAAAACTAAATATATCTAGACAGAAATGGCAAGAATCAATTAATAAAGAGGATAATAGTTAAATTTAATTGATTGAAATTAAATTTAGTTTGTACTTTCCTAGTCCTTGAAAATCTAAAGTTGCAGATTCACCAATCTTAAGTTCTATATCATCAGTTAAAATGGGCAACTGTTTACTTACCGTAATTGTTTCATCTTTAATTTTGACCTGCCATCCTAACCACAACTTATTGTCTAAATTAACTAGGTCTGAAGAAACAGCTACATTGTTGTATAGATTGAAGTAGTCACTGTCCATAAATGATACTTCCCCTAAATCTTCTTCGTGATTATCCAATAAATTGCGGGAGATTTTTAATTTTGCATTCATTATATAAAATTTAGTTGCCTATATTGTCGATAATAATCTGACCATTATTATCCTCCATGTTATACCTAGCTAGTTAAAAAGCAATTTTTTGCTGTGAGGCCCGAGCGAGACGCTTTGCTATCTCACGCTTTGGAAACCCACGGTTTTCCAACACTCGCTTCGCTCGTTGCCTTCCTCCACGGGAGACCATGTGTTCTCCCGACCCCACTCCTGTTCGATTCTCGCTCGGCAACAAAAAGCAGAGCTTTTTGTTTGAGGCCCGAGCGAGAATCGAACTCGCGCGTGGGAGTTTTGCAGACTCCAGCGTTACCACTTCGCCATCGGGCCATATTTTTTAAGAACTGTTGGGGGTTTTGCCCGCCCGCCATCGCAAGCTCAGGCGTTGCGGGCGGGCAGACCGCTGTGTTACCGCTTCACCATCGGGCCATATTTTATTGTACCATCAGGTCCGGATCGAGTCCTACCGACAGGCGAGGCATTACTCTTAGGTTGCTGTGGTCTCTAACATATTCATGTATATCAGAAAGTCGGTGCTCAATAAAAGACAGGGCGGGTCGGCATTCTTTGTCTGGCAGAACAGAAATGTATATAGTCGCCGATCGGCCAAAGTCTGTTACTACCACTTTAGTGACAGTAATCAGGGACTGAGAACTAGCTTCTCGACTAATATATTGGGCCACCAGACGATGAATGAGCTCTTCAAGGCGGGCGTCTTTTATTTGGTCAATTTTCATACAATCTGTTGGTAATTATACACAATTAAGTTTCGCAATATTAGCGAGTGATATATTCTACCGCCTCCAATTTGTCACCCTCGGCAATAGTATTTTTGGACTCAATCATGGCCCCAAACTGTTCACCCTCTTGGACTTCAGTCTTGGCTACTTTTTGCGATTGTAAATCTACGACTTTGCCTTTACCTATTTCGGCTTCACGACGCCAGATTTTTATTACCGCTCCTTTTTTGAGGGTACCTTGTTGAACCGATCCACCTAGAACTTGCTTGTCTTTAACTTGGCTAAATATTTTCAAGATTTTTATTTTGGCAACGACTACTTCTTCTGTTATTTTTGGTCGTCGATTCTTTATCTCTTCTTGTAGCCACTCAGTTAATTTATAGATTATATTAAAAACTTGCATTGCTACACCGTGTCGTTCGGCCAGATCTTGAGCACTTTTGTCTATTTTGACATTAAAGGCGACGACTAGTGGTTGTTCGGAGCCAATTAATATTTTTAAATCAGTATCGGTGACCGTACCCACTCCAGTGCTAATTATTTTAAAACGAACACGGTCATCTTTAATTTTTTCTATTTCGTGTAAGACCGCCTCTAGCGTGCCGTGAGAATCACTTTTGACCACTAGGGGTAGTTCTAAATAATCAGCTGAAGATAGACTAGGGGATACGTCTAGAGCTGGTTTTTTTATGGTATTAGCTAAAAATTCCTCACTGTATTTATCAGCCTCCTTTTTATCAGCAAAAGCAATAAATGGACGACCAGCTTCTGGTACCTGACTAAAACCATAAATCCGGACCGGCGAAGATACGCTGGCTTCAGCAATGTCTCGACCAAGGAAATCTTCCATTTTCTTTATTTTTGAAATTTGGCCAGCACTGCCTATGTAGTCACCGCGGTGAAGGGTACCATCTTTAATAATAAGTGTAACCATGGCTCCAACTTTCGGGTCTAATTTTGATTCTAAAATAAAACCAGCGGCCAAGGTTTGGGGGTTGGCGGTTAAAGATTCAAGGTCGGTTACCAGTAGAACTAGATCTAATAGTTCGCTTATACCTTCACCGGTCTTGGCGGAGATGTTGGCACTTGGTATGTTGCCACCATAAGACTCAACATATATCTCCTGCTCGGATAGCTCTTTTTTTACCTTTTCTGGGTTGGCATTTGGTCTATCAATTTTGTTTATGGCCACCACAAAAGGAACCTTTGCATCTTTAATAGATTTTATTGCCTCAATTGTCTGGGGTTTAACTCCTTCTTCTGCCGAGACGACTAAGATGGCGACATCGGATATATTTGCCCCTCGACTACGCATAGCTTGAAATGCTTCGTGACCAGGGGTGTCAATAAAAGTAATATTTCTCACTTGTCCATCTTCTGGGGTGTGGGATATTTCGTAGGCAGAAACGTGTTGGGTAATTCCACCCGCTTCACCGGCTACCACATTGGATTTTCTAATATAGTCCAAGAGAGTAGATTTGCCATGGTCAATATGCCCCACCACGGCTACGACCGGTGGGCGGGGGACAAGGGTATTAGATTGTACAGTTTGGTCTGCCGACATAAAGTATGATTAAGTTGGTGTGGTATTAAACTACCGTTTTAGCTTGGCTTCTGCAATAGCGGCCAATTCTTCGGCCGATAATTCATATTCAGAAACATATTTAACCAAAGGCTTGGCGTAAACATTGGTTTTGTCTCGGCTGTAGAGGCTGGAGATAACGACACCATTACCTTCTTCATCCATAAGTGCCAAGGCAAAGCTTTGATTGCCACCATGGTCTGCAAAAGGGTTAAAGCGAACCGTCTTGTATCTTTGCAGGGTTCCTTTTAAGCGGCGATAGATGTCTTCAAATAATTTGTCATCATGGTCAGATTTTTTTATTACACTGTCCACAGCTTGACCGAGTTCGGCCAATATTTGTTCCAAATCTTGACCTTTACGGCCGCCAAATATTTTTCTCAATCTCCATTCTAAAGATACCAGCCACAGGACAATTATGACCAAAAGACCGCTAAAGAGGTAGATTATAAGGCTAATGCTGCTTGAATCCACAGTAGGCAAATTATACGATAATAAGCCGTTTTTTGCAAAAAGCTGGTATAATTTCAGACAATCATTACAATCTTAATTATGTTTTTTAACTTAAGTAAAAAACCCAAACTGTTGTCTATGGACACCGCCGCCTCTACTCCGGTGGCAGATTTGGTGCTCCAAAATATGTTGCCGTATTTTTCCGACCATTCCGGCAACAGCAGTAGTATCCACTCAGAGGGACTACTAGCTAAAACCGCCCTAACCGAAAGTCGCAATCAGGTCAGTCGTGAGTTGGGGGCTCTTTCTGATGAAATTATTTTTACCGCCGGTGGTAGTGAGGGCAATGCTTTAGCAATTGCTGGGGCAGCCTTGGCTTTTTACGCTAAATTTGGTCATGGTGGTCGGATTATTACTTTTGCCACCGAGCATCGCAGTGTGCTCCAAACTTTTCAATCTCTTGATCAGACAATTTTTGAGGTTATTGTTTTGCCGGTCAATACCGACGGCTCTTATGATTTAAAAATATTAAGAGAGGCTATAACTTCTGATACTATTTTAGTTTCTGTTTCGTATGCTAACAATGAGATTGGTACGATCGCACCACTGGCTGATATAGCAAAGATCATCCGGCGGGCCCGCAAAGTTTTCAAATCGTCTTATCCACTCTTCCATACCGACGCTTGTCAGGCACCACGTTTTTTACCCCTTGGGGTGCCAGTTTTGGGAGTAGATTTAATGACTTTAAATGGTTCAAAAATTTATGGACCAAAAGGGGTGGGTGCTCTATATAAAAAAAGGGGTGTTGATATACGGCCACTTGTATATGGGGGAGGACAAGAAAGTGGTTTAAGGGCTGGTACTGAAAATATCCCCGGCATAGTTGGTTTTGCTAGCGCCCTGTCTTTATGTAGTAAAAACCGAGAAGAAGAGAGTTCTTCGCTATTTGGTTTGCGGGAATATTTTTTTCAAGAGATAAAAAAATATATACCTAATATTGTTATACACGGCTCAACTTACAATCGACTCCCTAATAATATAAACATCACCATCCCTAAGGTGGAGGCGGAATGGCTAGTTATTCAGCTAGACGCACAGGGGATTCTTGTTTCCACCGGTAGTGCTTGCTCTTCTGCTAATATGGACGATAAACATGTTTTAAAAGCTTTATATGGTGCCAATGTTCCGATTGAGGGTTCGGTGCGGATTACGCTTGACCGCGAGGCGACTGTAGCTGATATTGATCGTCTAGTTAAGGCTATTGTTAGTATTGAAAGAAAACAGGTCTAAAAATTTTAAAAAATAGGATTGGTTGCGTGCTATAATTGAAGTCCAACTTTAATAATTTAATTTTTTATTAAATATGCATACTTTACCCACTTTGCCTTATAGCTATGAAGCCCTTGAGCCCTATATTGATACTGAGACAATGCGTCTCCACCACACTAAGCATCACCAAACTTATATAGATAAGCTAAATGCGGGATTGGAAAAATTTACTGATTGGTCCAACCAAGATGTAGAAGAATTATTAATCAATTTTAATTCTTTACCAGAGGAAATAAAAACAGTCGTGCGTAACCACGGTGGTGGTCACGCTAACCATAGTTTGTTTTGGCAGATCTTGCGTCCCGCTCAGGTAGACAATCAGCCGGAAGGAGTTTTAAAGGAGGCGATCGATAATACGTTTAGTAATTTTTCAGAGTTTAAAGCTAAATTTACCGCAGCGGCCACTGGTCAGTTTGGTTCTGGTTGGGCTTGGTTGGTAAAGACTAAAGATGGAAATTTAGAAATCATTAGTCGACCTAATCAAGATTCACCCCTCTTAGAAGGCCTCAGCCCAATTTTGGGTTTGGATGTTTGGGAACATGCTTATTATTTAAAATATCAAAATCGGCGAGCAGAATATATTGATAATTTTTTTCTACTTATCAATTGGGCTGAGGCCGAAAGTAGGTATCTAAAGGCTTAAAATCGTCGGTTGTCATTTGGGGTTTTTCCGCGTACAATTTGGGTATGGATATAGAAGAACTCAATAAAAGTCAGATAATTTTACTTACTTTGCTTGTAAGTTTTATTACCTCTATTGCGACTGGTATTGTGACGGTCACCCTAATGGACCAAGCGCCAGAAGGGGTTAGCCGTACTATTACTCACGTTGTGGAAAGGACGGTAAATTCTGTGGCACCTGGTCAAACTCAGGTGGCAACAGTGGTCAAAGAAGTTCCGGTGATAATAACCGAGGAAGAGTTGGTGGTCTCAGCTATTAATATAGCTTCACCGGCAGTGGGTACGCTTAGTATAGTACCCAACAGTCGAAGTAACTCTTCGGTACAGGAAATAGGCAGTGCGTTTTTAGTGAGATCGGATGGTTTATTTGTTACTAGTGGCGACTTGGTGGAGAAAGGTAAAGATTACTTGGTTGTTTTAGAAAACGGTTTTAAATACCCCGTTACGGTTGTACTTGAGAGCGAAGGGGGAGAAGTGGCTGTGTTAAAAATCAATCAAACCGAGGTGGAAACGAGTGCTTTGGGGGCCCTTACCAATATCAAACCGGCAACGATTGGGACCGCTAGTATTTCTGTCGGGCAGACTGTTATTGGGATTGGGGCAAAAACTGGCAACAATCATTCGGTGGCAATGGGTATTGTTTCCAATCTATCCAATGCTTCGTCTACAGTAGCAACAACAATTTCCACCAACGCTGCCTCCTCCGACAATATTGGCGGTCCGATTGTGGATATTAAGGGGCGAGTGGTGGGTGTAAGTCGGGTTGCTGGGGCCGCCGTGGCCAAACGTTTGATTCAATCTACTATTGACGCAGTAAAGTAATAATTGTAGAATACTGATACGATTGATATGACCGACCAATTCTGGGTCAATTTCTTTATCTACTAATTTCTATTATTTATGCCTCCATTTCAAAAATTTACATCCAAGGCACGAGAAGTGATTCGCAAGGCACATGAGCTAGCTATTGAGCGTGGCCAAAATCATGTTAACCCTACGCATCTTTTAGCATCTTTGCTTTTACAAGAAGAGAGCACAACCGTGTCTGTCATCGACAAGCTAGAGGTAGACAGTATTATGTTGACTGACTATCTTTTGGATTTAATGGAAACTCCAGAAGGTGCGACTGTAGCCTCACCTTCTTACCAAATATATCTTACCCCTGAATTGGTTCGGATATTTGATTCGGCTTCAAAAGTAGCCGCCACTTTTAATGATGAGTTTGTTTCTACTGAACATCTATTGTTGTCACTTTTAGATGTTGCCTCTGATGCTCGTGATATTTTAAACCGTTTTCGTGTTACTAAAGAAGGGGTGATGAAAATTATTGAAGAGCTAAGAGCGGGCAATGTTAAAGACCTAGATCAACCTAAGAAAAATAAGGCAATAGAAAAATATACTCGCAATTTGACCGACCTAGCTCGGGCCGACAAACTTGATCCAGTTATTGGTCGCGATGAAGAAATTCGTCGCATTATGGAAATACTTTCTCGTCGTACCAAAAATAATCCTATTTTAATTGGTGAAGCGGGTACTGGTAAAACGGCGATTGCGGAAGGTTTGGCCGTGCGCATTTCTAAGGGGGACGTACCGGAATCTTTAAAAGACAAAGAAATTGTTTCGCTTGATTTGGGTCTGTTGATTGCTGGTACCAAATATCGGGGTGAATTTGAAGAACGTCTGAAAAATTTGATTAAAGAAATAGAAAGGGCTAATGGCCGTATTATTCTTTTCATTGATGAAATGCATACTTTGGTTGGGGCTGGTTCGGCTGAAGGGGCGATAGACGCTTCTAATATGCTAAAACCAGCATTGGCCCGAGGAGAATTGAGGGTGATCGGAGCGACCACTTTAAAGGAGTATCAAAAACATATTGAAAAAGATCAGGCTTTGACTAGGCGGTTTCAACCGATTCATGTGGAAGAACCGGGAGTGGAAGATGCTACGGCCATTTTGCGGGGTCTGAAGGATCGTTACGAATTGCATCACGGAGTACACATAACCGATGATGCAATTATTGCGGCGGTCAATTTGTCTTCTCGTTATATTACTGATCGTTTTTTGCCAGACAAGGCAATAGACCTTATTGATGAAGCGGCTTCGGCTTTGCGCCTCCAGTTGGAAAACAAACCAGCAGATTTGGAAGATGCGGAGCGTAAAATAATGCGCTTGGAGGTAGAGAAAGAAGCAATGAAAAAAGAAGTAGAGATAAATGATAATCAAAACGCTAAAAATCGTATTAAGGATATTGAAAAAGAAATTGGTGATCTAAAAGAGAAAACGGGCGAACTAGAGCTAAGGTGGAAAAATGAAAAAGAAGTTATTAGTGAAGTGCGGGCAGACAAGGAAAGGTTGGAAACTCTTCGTCTTGAAGCTCAACAGGCAGAAATGCGATCGGACCTTACTAAAGCGGCTGAAATACGCTATGGCGAAATCCCCGGTATAGAGAAGGGGATTAAGGTTAAAGAAGCTAAATTGAAGCGTCTGCAAAGTGCTCGACGCATTTTAAAAGAAGAAGTAACCGAAGAGGAGGTGGCTAGGGTGGTGGCTCGTTGGACTGGTATACCAGTGGTGCGGATGCTTGAAGAAGAGGCCGACAAACTGGCACGAATGGAAGATGGACTAAAAGAAAAGGTTCGTGGTCAGGATGAGGCAATTACCAAGATTTCCGAAGCGGTTCGTCGCAGTCGGGCTGGTATCTCCGATCCTGACCGCCCGATCGGCTCTTTTATCTTTCTTGGTCCTACTGGAGTGGGTAAAACCGAACTAGCTAAGAAGCTGGCCGAGTTTATGTTTAACGATGATAAAGCACTCATTCGGGTGGATATGTCCGAGTATATGGAAAAGTACTCGGTCTCTAAGATGATTGGCGCGGCCCCTGGCTATGTTGGCTATGACGAAGGTGGGGCTCTCACTGAGATGGTCCGTCATCGCCCTTACTCGGTTATTTTGTTTGATGAAATTGAGAAGGCTCACCCTGAAGTCTTCAATATTCTGCTACAAGTCTTAGACAATGGTCGTCTAACAGATTCTAAAGGTAGAGTGGTGAATTTTAAGAACACTGTCATTATTTTGACTTCTAATATTGGTAGTCAATTTATGAACAAATTCCAGAAAATGGGCTTTGGTTCAGGTGGAGAAGAAGGACGCCTTGATGATGTAAAAGATAAAATAATGGAAACATTGAAGGATCACTTTAAGCCAGAGTTTTTAAATCGTCTTGATGATATTGTTATATTTAACCCACTATCAGCAGAAGTTGTACGGGATATTGTTTCTATTCAGCTAGATATTGTACGTAAAAGATTGTTGCTTAAGGGTATTAAACTAGAGATTGGTGAAGAAGTTCCGGTTTATCTAGCTCAAGAGGGATTTAATCCTGAATATGGTGCTCGACCTCTTAAGCGTTTAATTCAAAACAGAATTCTTAATCGGGTAGCAGAATTTATCATTTCTCGTCGAGTAGAAAACGGTGGGATTGTTAAGGTGTCAATGAAAGATGGTGAGCCGGCTATTGAACTTAAAAAAAGTTATAGTATTAGAGGTGGGAAGAAAACAAATGAGTATTCGTCGATGGGGTAAAAACCACTGGTAATTATTTAGTAAAAGAACCCCCGCCAACAAAGTTGGCGGGGGTTCTTTTTATATTAATTGCTGATTGATGTTGTCACTATACTCTGCTAGAATGTAATAGTGAACACAAAACAAAAAGGAGATATTGCAATAGGTAATGCCATTCGGTATTATCTAGGAGCTGGGTTTGAAGTTTGCTTACCCATCGGAGACAAACGACATTACGACTTAATAATTGAAAAAGATCGAGTATTAAGGCGTGTCCAAGTAAAATATGCTGGGTTGTATGGGAATGGGCATTGTATTGCGAGCTTGCGGATAACCGGGGGCAATCAATCCTATAACTATGCGAAAAAATATGAGGATAATGATTTTGATGAACTTTTTGTCTATAGTGCGAAACAAGAATGTTATGTAATTCCTTGGGATAAAGTTGTCTGTCGCAACGCAATTACTGTAGATGATAAAAAGTACGCATCGTATAAGTGTTAAAATGTAGTGAATTAAAATGCGTCGGTGACGGAGTGGTCAATCGTACCTGACTGTAAATCAGGCGCCTTACGGCTACGCAGGTTCGAATCCTGCCCGGCGCACCCGCAGCCCCCCCTTTCCATTTTGAGAGTAATATGTTAGATTGTCTCGGTAAGATAAAATGTATAATCATGTCACAGGATAACCTAATAAAATTAACCAACAAGGAAACAGGGGAGACTTATTGGACTCGCAAAAATCGTCGCAAGGTGGAGCGTAAAATTGAGCTCAAAAAGTTCAGCAAAAAGCTTCGCAAACACGTCAAATTTACTGAGGCGAAGAAATAAAAAAGAACCCCCAATTGGGGGTTCTTTTTTATTTCGGCGGAGGTTCTAAGCTAAGTATTCCCGAGCCAAGGCGTAATAAGGGTATTCTAGCATTGGTTGTTTTTCCTTTTCGAGGCCTCTGGGTCGTGGTCTAAATATTATGAATCCGACAAATCCGACACTATAAAAAAGACCGGTCAAACCACAGGTTGGTTTGACCGGTTGCTGACGAAAAAATCCTGAGGGTTATTCGGACGTTTCCGCCAGTTCGCTCTCGGTTATGGGTTTGCCGTATTCTGGCGGTTGCCAGTCTGGACTGCATCCAGGACAGTGGAGATGGCCGACTGGAATAACCCTTCCATCGCCAGCCATTTGACGTGGAAATTGATGGATTGAACGGCCGATCACACTGACCATGATAGCTCGTCCGGTCCTCTTGCAGTACCAGCCATCATCGCGAAGGTCAGCATGGCGTTCAACCCATCCGTGATCCGCAGCCACGATTAACATCGTATTCTCCTCTCGTAATGACGGGTTAAGCTAGTGACTCTATCTTTCTAATATAATTACTACAACATTTATTAGTTTATGTAAATGACGGAGCAACTACTATTTGCTAGCCCTAAATTGGGCTATCTTGGTCCTCCTTGTTCGGTCAATCCTAAACCTTCGAGTCGGTGATGTTAAATTTTAATTTTAAGAATTTTATCTTGAACCCGCTCTGCTCGAATATTGGGTAAGTTCTCTGGAAAGTTCCTAAAATAAACAAAAAGAACGACATTGATCGCTCTTTTTGTTTTCTATTTCAGATAGCCTGTCGTGATATCTTCTAATGGCGGGCCCACGAGGACTCGAACCTCGAACTACGGTTTTGGAGACCGGCGTTTT
>CAYSSL010000019.1:0-9142 GCA_964433715.1 uncultured Candidatus Saccharibacteria bacterium
CGATCCCGCAATAGACTTAAATACTATATAGTTTTAACAAAAAAATGCTGGTTTGGCTAGGTAAAAATAAAAGGTCGGCTGTATCCAGCACGACCTCTCTCCGCGTACGACCAATCACAAGTCATACCCACGATTGGCTTTCCGCCGCAGACTTAGGTGGAGCTCCACAGGATGCGTTCGCCGCACCGGCGATACCTGTGGCCCTAAAATCACAGAACGACCCGCTGCTAGCTAGAGCAGACTAGGCAAGGCAAACGGTTGAACGTATTACCTTTGCTCCCTTTAACACCTTACATTAAATTTAGTACAAGATACCAAATTGGTCAATGGTTATTTTTTTGCCCCCCTTGCTTTTGCCGCCTTCACAAATTCGGTAAACAGAGGGTGTGGGGCAAAGGGCCGAGCCGTAAACTCGGGATGAAATTGAGTGCCAAGAAAAAATGGGTGCTTGGTTTTTGGCAGCTCGGCAATTTCCATTAGTTTACCGTTGGGCGAGGTGCCCGAAAACACCAGACCCGCCTTCTCCAACTTTTCAACATAGAAATTGTTTACTTCGTAGCGATGACGATGACGTTCGGACACCATCTCTGCTTTGTAGGCACCACGGGCAATCGTCCCCTTTTTCAAATATGCCGGATAGGCGCCAAGGCGCATGGTGCCACCATAATTTTTATTTTCTAGCAATTTTTTCTGCTCTTCCATAATATCTATTACCAAATCCTTGGCTTCAGGATTGATTTCACGCGAAGTAGCCCCCGTGACACCCGCCATGTGTCGCGCATACTCGATAACTGCCAGTTGCATCCCATAACACAAACCAAAGTAAGGAATTTTTTTCTCGCGGGCAAATTGAATAGCTTTAATAATCCCCTCTATTCCCGCTGTGCCAAAACCACCGGGCACCAAAATACCATCATATTTGGCGAGTTCCGCCACTTTCATTTTACCGGTCTCAATGTTTTTAGAATTGATATAAGTTAAAACCGGCTTTACCCCATTGTGATAAGCCGACAATTTAAGTGCTTCCAACACCGAAATATAGACATCGGACAAAACGAAATCGCCCGAATCAAAATATTTACCCACCACCGCGATGTTAAGCGGTTTTTTTACTGTTCTTGCCTTACGAGCCAAATCTTTCCACTGGGCCAGATTGGTAGTCCGGTGATTGGGCAGTTTTAAAATCTGACTTAAAATCTCGCCAATTTTATCGCGCTCAAAATTGACCGGCACATCGTAAATAGAGTCTACATCGGGAGCAGAAATAACATGCTCGGGTCGGATATTACAGAAAATAGCAATTTTATCTTTTCGCTTTTTATCTAGCGGTACCTCACTGCGAGCAATTATGACATCGGCTTGCACTCCCACCGAGTTTAGCGTGCGCGAGGCATGCTGAGTCGGTTTAGTTTTCATTTCACCCACTTTAGACGGAATGGGCACATAGGAGACCATCACAAAAGCAACGTCTTCCGGATATTTTAATTTCATCATTCGGGCTGCTTCCAAAAACAAAATATTTTCATATTCACCGACAGTACCCCCCACTTCAACCACCACCACATCGGCCTCAGCGGTCTTAGCCGCTTTTTCAATCCGAGAAATAACTTCTTTGGGCACATCGGGCACCACCTGCACATTTTTACCACCATATTCCAGGTTGCGCTCACGCCGAATCACCTCCTGATACACCCGACCGGTAGTCATATAATTTACCCGCGATAAATTGACACCCAAAAACCGTTCATAGTTGCCCATATCTTGGTCGCACTCGTCGCCATCGTCTAAAACAAAAACCTCACCGTGCTCAGTGGGGTTCATGGTACCAGCATCAACATTAATATATGGGTCTATTTTTATGGCAGTGGTCACAAAACCACGAGCCTGCATAATCGCGCCAATCGAAGATGAGGTAATACCTTTGCCAACACCAGACATTACTCCACCCACGACAAATATATACTTTGTCTTTTTTTTCTTCATCTATGTATTTTATGAGAAGGACTAAACCTTCAGATACCGCCCAATCGCCAAGAAACTAGAAACTGTCCCCAGTATAATACCAGAGCCCAAGAGGATGAGGAATAGCAAACCAAAGTGGGAAATATAGAACGAGACCAAGTCAATGCCACCATAGACTCCAGCCGTAGTACTGCGTACCCACAAGACGCTCGGATAAAGCAAAATAATAGAAACAAAAGAAGCGACAATACCAGCAATGACCCCCTCAACAATAAACGGTCCCCTAATATAAGAGTTGTCGGCACCCACCAGCCTCATCACCGAGATTTCTTCTCGCGCAATGTAAATAGTCAAAGAAATGGTATTGAAAGTCACCAAAATAGACATCAAAACCAGTAAGCCACTTATAGCAATACCCACCGTTTGACTAGTGTTAATGATAGACAGAAGCTTTTGGATAATATCTTTTTTAAAGCTAATTTGGTCAATAATACCCGAGCTAGCTACCTGCTCATTATAATTAGATAGGAAGCGAGCCACCGAATCGTACTGGGCTGGGTCGGTCGCCAAAATAGACAAACGTGACCCAAAAGGATTACCCACTTCTTCTAAAGATTGAATAAGTAAAGCATTGTCTTGATGGCGTTCACGAAAATCGGCCAACTCTTGTTCACGCGAAGCATAAGTCACTTCGCGGACTTCTGGCAAAAGCTCTAAATCTTTTTTAAGCGCCAGCACTTTAGTTTCTGGGGTATCAGTCTTAAAGGTCACACTAATATCCACCCGATCTCTAATGCTCTCTAAAGTTGAGTTGAGAAAAACACTACCGAGATAGAGCGAGCCGATAACTAAAAGAGTGACCGTAAGAACAAAGATAGAAGCCATCGCCACTGCACTGTTGCGCCAAAAATTTATTGAACCAGCTCTGATAACTCTTTTTAAGTTCGTAAGCATAATTAATGAAAAGATTATATCACGTAGCGACCCTCTTTATCGTCACGAATGATCTTGCCTTTCTCCAGCGTAATCACTCGTTTGCCAAGCTTATCAATAACACCCTTGTTGTGAGTGGTCAAAATGACTGTCGTTCCAATATCATTGATCTTTTTAAAGATTTCCATTATTTCATGAGTAGTGAGTGGGTCAAGGTTGCCAGTCGGCTCGTCAGCAATAAGTAAATCGGGCTGGTTAACAATAGCTCGCGCAATAGCTACGCGCTGCCTCTCTCCTCCAGACAACTCAAAGGGAAAATGCCACATTTTATCGTCCAAGCCGACCAATTCTAAAACATGGGGCACATCAAGTTTTACTTCTTCATCGTCGCGACCCGCCGCTTCCATAGTAAAAGCGATATTTTCAAAAGCAGTTTTATTGGGCAAAAGACGAAAATCTTGGAAAACACTCCCGATACGGCGACGTAAAGTAGGAATATGGCGCTTAGACAATGAATGTACATCTACCGATTCAAAAAAAACTTTACCCGCTGTTGGTGCCTCCTCGGCTAAAATCATTTTCAGAAGGGTAGATTTACCCGCCCCTGAATGCCCTACCACCGACAGAAATTCTCCCGGTTCCACCGTAAAAGACACATTGTCTAGAGCGGTAGACTTGTCAAAATAAACTTTAGAAACTTTGTCGAAGTAAATCATAGATAAAAAGCGTAGGTACAGGATTAATTATACACCATAATGTATTTCCGGCGAAGAGGTAGACTAAATACTCTTTTCTGCCTCTAAAAACGCAGCAATATCCCCATCTAGCACCTTGTCGGCCGAAGATGTCTCAACTTCTGTTCGGTGGTCTTTAACTAGTCGGTATGGATGCAACACGTATGAGCGAATCTGGCTGCCCCACTCGTTGTCGGTGGTTTTTGAAACATACATACCCTTTTCTGACCCAAGACGATCTTCCTCCATCTTTTTATAAAGTTTGCCTTCAAGGAGAACGAGGGCTAAACGCCGATTAGCTTCTTGGGTGCGCTCCACATCGGAAGTTGTCACCAGTCCGGTTGGAATATGGGTAATACGCACCGCTGTTTCGCGTTTGTTTACATTTTGTCCCCCCGGACCAGATGACCTAGTAAATTCTATTTTTAAATCGTCATCAGCAATGGCAATAGTCTTCGGCTTGGTAAACTCCGGAATAACTTCAACTAAAGCAAAAGATGTTTGCCTCTTGCCACCCGCATTAAAAGGAGAAATGCGAACCAATCGGTGAACCCCAGACTCGTTTTTCAAAATCCCATAAGCCCCTTTGGCTTCTAGTTTGAAAGAAATATTACGATAGCCCCCGTGATCGTTGCCGGTCGCCGCCAAAATATTAACCAAGAAAGAATTTTTTTCAGCATACTTGCGATACATTTCAAACAACATCTTGGTCCAATCTTCCGCATCATCGCCACCGGCACCGGCAAAAATAGTAATGATCGCATTTAATTTGTCATACTTACCCACCCCGCCGGACTCCAGCTCCTCTTTCAACTCTTGATATTCTTTTACCACTATTTGCGCCTGATTTTTGTCCAACCAAAAATCAGGCGCCGCCATTTGGGCTTCCAATTTCTCTATTTTTGCTTTTAGTTCGTCAGGCATCGAGAAATTATACTCTAACGAAATCTAACTGGTATTCGAATCTCCATTACTTCATCCTTATCAGCTGCTCGCATATTAGTTATTACAATTTCACCATTACTTGTAGCTAAGTTAGACATCCACTGCCGATCACCAACCATCGCCTCAAATCTCACTTTCTGACCATTTAAACCTTTCTCCATCCAATCCTGATCTGTAACTGTCAAAATAGCCTCCCCCATCACACGACCATTACCATCCACGATTTTCACACTACCTGCCTCACCTTCGAATACAGCCCAGCCATTCGGTTGATTTTCATTAGTAAGATATCCTTCAATTTTAAGCGGCATAATGACTAACTGTCCAGACGTTACAGAAGTCACAACCACACTCTCGACATTGTCCGGTGTCTCATTTGGAGAAATAGCAATATTTCCATTTGTATTATCCTGAACTTCTCCGGCAACAACATCTTTTTGAATAGAAGATTTATCACTATAGAGATAGACACCGATTAAGATTACAACCAAAACAACAACGAGGTAAACAAATATTTTTTTCATACTTCAATTAAATTAATTATTAAATATGGGGTGAGCCACCTCGCAGGATCGAACTGCGGACCCCCACTTTACGAAAGTGGTGCTCTACCAACTGAGCTAAGGTGGCAAACGTTAATTATATTATTCTATTTTTTAAAAACCTTCTACCAAAACCTGTCTTAAAATATTTTTCCCGTTCAATCGCTTTTTGTTTGTTAGTACACCCTTCAAAATATACCAAACTCATAGGCCTCCTATTTCTAGTCGCAATAACGTCACCGGAATTATGCTTGGCGAGCCTGTGTTTCAAGTCATCCGTCCATCCAATGTATAACTTATCATCGATAGAACTTTTTAACACGTACGTATAATAAATCATATTACTTTGCTCTACCCGCCCGCCATCGCAAGCTCAGGCGTTGCGGGCGGGCCAACTGAGCTAAGGTGGCAAAAATCTCTACTCGCCCCCACCATCGCTACACCGTAGGTGTTGGTAGGCAGGCCCCAACTGAGCCCCGCCCGACTCGCCAAAGCGAAGTCTTGGCGGGCGGGTAAGGTGGCCTATCTGCCAATCCTAACAAAAATCAGGATAATTTAAAGTTAGTGTTTATGGTTTGGGCGCAATTCCTCTCGACTAACTTGGCCATCTTCAAGATAAATAATCCGATCAGCGGCCTCGGCATATTCTAGCTCGTGAGTCACCATCACGATCGTCTGTCCTTCACTATGTAAACGACTCATAACTTCAAGTACCGCCTGTCCTGAAACACTATCCAAGTTTGCCGTTGGTTCATCGGCAAAAAGAATATCGGGCTTGTGAGCTATCGCCCGCGCAATAGAGACACGCTGTTGTTCACCACCAGATAGCTGACTAGGTCGATTATCATGACGATGAGACAAACCAACAGCATCTAGAGCTTCACTGGCCATTTTTTTAGCTTCAACTGTTTCAATACCAAGCATCATCAGTGGCACCAAAACATTTTCTATAGCTGAGAGTTCAGGTAAAAGTGCATAATCTTGAAAAACATAACCCAAGCGATGTAAGCGAAAATCGGTTCTCTCTTTTTCCGAAAAAGAAGAAGTATCTACATTATCTATTATTATATTTCCTCCACTAGGACGATCGAGCAAGCTCATTTGATACATCAGGGTTGATTTCCCCGCTCCCGACTTACCCATAATCGCAATAAACTCCCCGCTAGGTACCGACAAATTAACCCCTTTTAAAACATGGGTAACCACGTCGCCACTTTCATATTTTTTGGTCAGTGATTTAACTTCAATCATAAAAAAGTATTAACGTCCTAAAATAGAGTCTAATGTATTCTTCTTAATAATTAGCCAAGCTGGAATATAGCCCGCAATTACCGTCGCCACCAGTAATATAAACAAACGAATTACTGTTCCCAATATTGGCGCCACCAAAATACCATCGGAAAATGGAAAATCAATCGGGTGAGCAGTGAACCAAGGAACCAAAAAACCGTAGATAATAATAATAGCTAAGCCCGAACCCACCAAAGCGTAAAACAAAGACTGCATCACATACGACAGTTCAATAGCCAAACCCTCAATACCGATACCTTTTAAAATACCAATGTACTTGCGTCTAGTGATAGCATTAACAAAAACGACAATGAAGACAGTAATAGAGGCAACAATAAGACCAATAGAACTGATAATATTACCCAAGAAATTAAAAGTAGAAATAATATCTTCTAGAGACTGGGGTAAGCCTTCGCGCGAAAGTCTAACGACAGCCGTCTTACCAACTCCACTAGCCAATAGCCCCGACTTAATAGACACGGCCGTATTGGTGTCTACCGCTACAATAGAGATTTCATTTACATTTAGATTGGTCCGGCCAGCAAAACGCACAAAATCACTTTCGGTCATAAAAGCACGACGAGCAGTTTCATCCACCTTAGAATCAATCACCCCTTTGACCACATACTCACGTTGACGTTCACCAATCTTTAAACGCACCCGAGTCCCCGGCTTAACATTATCAATCGTGTCAAAACCCTCACCAAAATCAGGAGCATATTCTTCAAGTAAATTGGCTCCAATCAAAATATAGCCATCATCGTTGGGTGCTAAATATTCACCAGCGATAACAAATCGAGATAGTCCAGTCACCGCATCTTCGCGTACTGGATCAATACCGGCAATACGGGTACCCACCTGATCGCGCAAAGCATCCGGATCGCGCCTCACGCGATAGTTGGCCTCAATCGTACCACTCTCGGTCATACGAGTGGAAAAACCAGCCACCCCCGGCAAACCAGCTAAAATAGAAATGATGTCGTTGGAACCTTCTATATATTCCTCGCCTGTCGGTGTAGAAATAAAAACATCCCCAGTAAACTGATTACGGTAAGCGGTAACTGACCCCTCTATTAGACCAACTAAAATACCTGTCACCACCACGAGATTCATAAAAGTCAGCATCATCACAAAAGAAATCAAGACTGTCGTCCAAATGGAAGAATGCCGAATCTGACGGAAACCGAGAAACCATGCGACTTTTAAAATTTTTAGATTCATTTTCTAGTCGGCTATCAATACCTCATCACCGACCGCCAAACCAGCCCTAATTTCTACCGAACCATCACTGCCACGCAAACCCAAAACCACTTCGGCTTCTTTAGTTGATCTTCCTTTAGTGTCAGTTTTTACAACATAGGGAGTACCATTAGTACGATAGCGAATGGCGCGCGCTGGAATAGCTAAGACTCCTTTCTTTTCGGCCGTATAAATAGTAGATTCAGCCGTCATACCAGAGGCAATTTGGTCATTGTCGGCATCAAAGGCAAGGCGAGCTTCATAGACCGGCACACCGTCAACAATAGTTTCAGACCGATTGACTGAAACTACACTGCCAGCAATTTTTACCTCATCACCAAAAGCATCTAAAACAATATCGGCTCGATCGCCAACCTTTACCTTTATACTATCAACTTCTGGTAAATCAATTTCTACTCCTAGTCTCCCTTCTGAAATAAGGGAGACGGCAATCTCGCCAGAATTAGCGGCTTCACCGGGGTCCACCGATACCGCTGTGACAGTGCCAGCAAACGGAGCAGATAAAATTCTCTCACCAATCTGCGCCCGTATTTCATCAGCTGCGGCTCGCGCCTTTTCTAGTTGAGCGGAAACAATAGAGTAGCCAGCTTGACCATCACGCAAAGCGGCCCGCGCTTCTTCTAAAGCACGAGAACGAGTTCGTTTTGCTTCTTCAAAAGCATTTTGGTTGGCTAAATAATCAGTACTTTTTTTATTTGGCACCTGTACATACCAAGTGGTGTCATTATAATCGTCTAAATCGTCAGGAAGACTAATAAAAAGACCGTGAGTACCCAAAGGGGTAGCACTAGTTTTACTAATATTAGTTGGCCCAGAACGTTCTAAGCCAAAAGTCATTATGTCAAAATAAATAGAAATATCGTTACGGCGAGAAATTCTTATTTTATATTCACCCTCTGGACCATCATATAAGCCAGTAATTACCGGCGGTGTTTGGGTGTAGCTATCGCGGTCGGGCTCAGCTTCCAGACCTTCCGACAATAAATTGTAATAGGCATTGTCTACCAAGGTGTTTTGCTCCTGTTCAATTTGTTTTAAGTTTATGGAAGTATTTGAAGCCTCTACCGTCTTAATCTTTACCTCTGCCTCCGCCGATCTAAGCTGAGCTGGTAAAATCCCAAGATCAAGTATAGCCAACTGTTGTCCAGCTCTTACTACATCTCCTTCTTTAACCAACACCGAGCGAACCGTACCAGATACCGGAAAACCTAAATCTGAGACAATATCAGCTTCCACGCGACCGGCAATTTTTACTGTCTCTTTAATATCTTGTCTTTGTACCTTTACTACTTCCCCACCTCCGTTGCCACTAAAAATAAAGAAAATAACAGCCACAATAACAGCCAAAGTGACAACTGCCGCCACTATCGTGTTGCGCCGTGAAGCTAGGGTTAAATCTCTGACTTTGTTAAATATTTTTTTTAGCATACCAATAAAATAATGACGACTAAATAACCTGAGCCAATGATCGGGATT
>CAYSSL010000019.1:9242-11344 GCA_964433715.1 uncultured Candidatus Saccharibacteria bacterium
CTGAGCCAATGATCGGGATTGAACCGATGACCTCTCCCTTACCATGGGAGTGCTCTACCAGCTGAGCTACATTGGCCAAAATTAAAACGATTTTGCTATTTTAATATATTTTCAGGCTTTTTTCAATACAGGAAAAAAGCTCTATTTAACATAGATGGTTGGTTATTTTAAGAAATATCAATCATCCTTTCTTCTCCCCCACTGCCACCTAGGGCGTTCACCATATTTATAGGCAATCTGAACAAAGATTATGGTCAACAAACTAAACGGTAAAATAAACGAGAAAATCCAATCACGAATAGTAAACATCTCCGGAGCGGTATAAGCAAAAGACAAAATAGCTAAAACATATATAGCCGTAACCAACCAACCCTCCCAAGTAACTGGGTACCACCCCCAACCATATAGTTTTCTTTTAAACCAAATTTTTTTCATATTTTTATATTGACCACAAATCACCAATAACACCAAAGGATAATTCTTTTTCTACAGTTGGCACAGCCGCCATAGGCTCATCAGGAAGTCGATCAAGAATAAAAACCTTTATCCGATCAGCCACCACAGATATTTTATTGATTTTAATTCGGTCACCTAAAAGTATTTCATCCATCTGTTGATACTTATCACCCTCTTGCTTAAAGAGTACGAGATAAACAAAAGTACCACTACCGCCAGTATTGACAGCAATCGGCGCTACAATATATTCACGACCTTGGGGTGAAAATTTAACAACAAAATCTTTAATATACACCACGCTGCCCTTATTTTCGTCCACCTCATAATCAACCATATCGCCCTTTAAAACAACTTGAGCCGCTACGCCCGGAACACTGAAATTTTGCCCCAAGAGGGCGGCGGAGGGGTCAAGAGAAGGACTAATATCAGATTCAGACTGATCCAGATCTCTTATAGGTAAGACCTCGTGGCGGTTAAAATAATAAAAACCAACAACAATAAGAAAGATTAAAACCAAACCAGCAAGAATTTTATTCATAAACCGATTGTAGCACAATCGACAGCAAGTAAAAATTCGGTTTGAGTTATAAAAAATGTTATAATTCGGCCATGTCAAAAACTAATATCGGCGAGTTCATACCGTATCTCGCAAAAAATATGACGGTAGTGGTTGGCCTAGTTTTAGTTTGGCGAGGTGTTTGGTATATATTAGACGGTTTAGATTTTATCTTTCTAAGTGGCAACCACTTTATCTCTGGCATTTTGGGTGTAATTTTGGGTTTACTCTTACTGTACATACCAGACAAAGACCTAAAAGAGATCCAGAAACTCTAATAAGCCGCAGCGCCGACTGAAGCTTATCTTGCCAACCTAAGTTGTAAAATTAGGCCGATTTTTCTTTGTCCAACAAAATTTGAGCTTGATAGACAGTGGCAAAAACCTGAATAGTACCCATTATTAAAAACAAGACGGTAAACGAGAAGAAATTAACAATCATTCCGCCTAAAACAATAGACAAAGCGGTAATCATCTTGGTCTGCCCATCGGCCAATCCCCAAATATAACCATCGTTTGATTCATCTGAATATTTATCATAAAGCGCCATCCAAGTCGGGTTACATAAAGCCAAGGCAATACCAAGACCCGCTTGAACCAAAAATAGATGTAAAGGATTTTGAACAAAAATATAACTAAAAGTAAATATAGCAGTTAAAGCATAGCCGGCGACCATTAATTTTTCCTTACTGTATTTGTCGGAAACCTTACCAAAAATAATCACCATAAATCCGGTCACAAAAAGATAAATAGCCCAAGCCCAAGTTATTTCTAAAACATCTCCTCCCACTTTAGCGGTAAAAACAGCAAACAGTGGCCCCAACATACCATCGGCAAAGTTCCAAATATTACTACCCATTAAAAGAATTCTCTCTTTGGAGTGCAGTGTAAAATTTCTATTCATATTTAAAATATAACAAATTTAAATCAAAAAATCTCAAACCAGTAAAAAATCGCCTAACGGCGATTTTTTACTGGTTTGTTGCGGGAGCCGGACACTTCGTTATCTCACCTCTGGGAAACCCTGCTCCTCCGCTAAAGCTTCAGCGACACGCGGACGGTTTTCCCAATCCTTCCTCCACGGGAGACCA
>CAYSSL010000020.1:0-1150 GCA_964433715.1 uncultured Candidatus Saccharibacteria bacterium
CCAAATATATATTTTCTAAATTTTAACGAAGTAAAAATCATGGTAGAACAATATTTTTTTCTATTATTTCACCCGTATTGATACGGCAGGCTATTTTAAATTCAATTTTTGGTTTTACTATTAAGTTTGTGCCGTTAGTAGAGAACATAAAACGATTGAATATTTCTTTTTTTACAGACGCCGGGGCGGCACTTTGGACGGCGACGGCGCTACTGATTAGACGTGACACTATATTAGCACCAGTCTCACCTTCACTTACAGTTGTTGTTACACTAGTGTTTGAGCCGAAAGGATATAGAGACAAAGAAATAGTATCTCCTGCCCTTATGCTATTGTCTGGTATGGTTATTTCATATTGGCGGTAGGTAGATGAAACGGTGGTGCTAGCTGCAAAGATGCTTTCCGCGCCATTTCTGGTGCGAAGGACCCGCAAATCAAAAGTTATTGGTAAGGTGATCACTCGCTCGCCCTCCAAATTTAGAGGTTGTCCTTGGTAAGCACTGGCGGATAAAATAGCAATATCTTGTCCACCGGTTACCCAAGAATTGGCCGCTACGCAGGCGTTGACATTGGAGGCTTGCCACTTTAGACGAGCAATATTAGGCTCACCAGACTCTATTTCAAAATCAGAAGGTCGGTCAATATTAAAATCAATAAATGGATCATTTGATGAGTTATCTCCACTACCTTGCCTGTCTCCTCGTCCTTGGATGAAGTTAGTAATAAATGAAAGGATATCTCCAATATCAAACTGTCCAGCTCCTGTACCACCACCACCTTGTTGTGAAGGGGTGTAAGTTCTAATTTCTTCTAGATTTGGCTCGTTACCCGGAGCCACGTCTCCTGGGTCTGGGTCGGTGTAAAGGTCGAGACGGTATCCGAGGGCCTTCGCTACGCTCTCTTTAACTTGAATCGCGGGGGTTATGATTTTCCAACGGCGACAAGTTTTTCCGTCATCGGTATATTCTTCACATTCGCGAACTGGTAAATATCCTTGCCCAGCTACTAGTTGATCTTTGGCATCCTCTCTTGCCTGTTGTTCTTTTTGGGCCATAAGTTGAGAGTTTATTTTATACGAAGTTTCTGGACTGTTTGGGACCAAGGGATTTACTATTTGGAGAAAAGAAGAAAACCACTCTTCTCTTTCCAG
>CAYSSL010000020.1:1250-5793 GCA_964433715.1 uncultured Candidatus Saccharibacteria bacterium
TCGCCGGCTTGGCGTCTAAGGTCTACGTCTTCCACAAATTCTTTTTGTTCAAAAGCCGTTTGAATGCGCTGGATAGACTTTAAATAAGTACACATTTCTATATTTAATTCCTCAATTCTTTTGGTGGTTAGATCAATCTCGTGGGTGTTTTTTTCAATATCTTGAGTGGTAGACAACAGCTTCCCGGGGACTTCTTTTACAGGTACAAAGACCCCTAGTCCTAGAGCACCAGTGACCACTCCTAAGCCCGGAATATTACCAGCGACTCCACTAACTACATTGCTGACTGCACCACCCACTACGTCAGCCACTGGTCCGGGTATGCCGACAGCTTCAATAGCCGCTGAAGCAATATCTCCCGCTGCTCCTTGAATACCCTCGGTAATACTGCCAATTGTTTCGTCAAAAACTCCAGTGATGGGGTCAATAATACTAGAAGTTATAGTGTTGGTTATTTGGCTAAGGGGGGCGGTAATGGATTCGGTGATACTACTCATTATCCCTTCAACTGAGCCGGTGACCGAACTTAAGACTCCGTCAATAGAGTCGGTTAATCCACCAATAGCCGCTTCTAAAGGTTCGGTAATACTACCGGTTATTTCCCCCACCATCCCCTCTAAACTACTAGTTAGTTCACCGGTAACACTATCAATCATGCCGGTTAGATCGTCGGTTATGTCAGTAAATACCCCCTCAAATTCATCTAGAACTGTTCCCAGTGACTCATCTATAATCGTATCAAACGAACCCATTACTTCATCCATTACTCCAGTCAGTTGTTCGTCTATGACATTAGTAAATTCTCCGATCGTGCTATCTATTACCGAGTCTAGCTCGCCTAAAGATTGGTCGAGAATGCCATCAATGTCAGACATAATAGCTCCAGTAATGTCGGAGCTAATATCGTCGATTGACCCCGACAAAGAGCCCATTACTCGGTCGGTAATTTGGTTGACGACCGAATTAGTGAGACCAGTAATTTGGTCTGAATCAACCGGCGGTTCAGCACCATCAAAGATTCCTTGCAGTACTCCCGTTCCTTCACCTTCTAGAAAATCTTGTATTGCTTCGCCAATATTTTGCAGGAACTCAACACTTGGTCTTTGGCTAATTAAACTAACTTGATCAATAATGGCATCCATTACTTCCCCGTCTAAGCGTTCGTGAATTAAACCTGGAAGTATTTCCGCGAGTTTTTGCGGAAAAGTCGTGGTCATTATTTGCTGGACCGCAATCGGCATTCCCTCTTTTATGCTGTTTTCCATGGCTACCGGAAGACCTTTTTGGAAGCTGGCGGTCATCGCTGGACCAAGGTTCCGCCTAATGGAAGCGACCATCTCGGTTTTAAATATTTCAGCTAGCTCTTCTCGGTCGGCACTCTTTGCGCTTGTTTCAAGCGCTTCTGGCAATTTAGTTTTTAAATCAACCTTGACCCTTCTGGCTAGTTCTTCGGGTAGAGCTTTTTTTATTTCCGTTTTTAAATTTTCGGGTAGTTTTTCGCTGACTTGGTTGGCCAAGGTTTCAGGGAGACCCTCGCGGATGGCTTGTTGAGCGGCTTGACCGACACCATCTTGGATCGCTTCATTTAGAGGACCACGTAAATTGGTGCCATTTTCTGATAAACATTTTTGCAGATCCTGTTGTTGTAATTGTTGTAATTTTTGAGCCTCTTGTTTGGTGGCTTGGGCATTGTTTCTCTCGTGCTCTGTTGTGGCGGGGGCACTTCCCCAATTGGTTTCAGTTTCAAAGCCTTCGCTTTGGGCGGTCATAACTTGGATGCCAACCAGAAAAGTAGTAATTACTACAATCACTACGACTGAACCAAGAGTTAGAAATGATTTTGAGCGAAAGCGCTTCATATTTAGCTAAAGATTGTAGTACAAAGATAAACCTCGTTCTGGTTTAAATATTATACCGTGATTTATGAAGTAAACGTTAATATTTTCTGTTGCCCAGTAAAAACTGTTAGCACTTTGAAGGTATTGTTGACCACTTTCTATGGCTTGTTCGGGTTTGGAAAACACCTGAGACATATTCTCTAGTAGCGGTAGCACTTCAGCCAAACTATTGATTAGCCTTGTGTGCACCACTTGAGCATCTAGGGGAACGGGCATGGCTAAAAGATTTTGTAATGTCTTCTGATGCATGGCGATGGTGTTTTCAATGGGCACCAATTTTTCGGGATCGTTATCTTTTAGGGCCTTTAGTACCACTTGGACCTCATTTGGTCTCTCTTTACTATAGGGTTCTAGGGTTTTGACAATATCGTCTGCATAACGAACTAAAGAAGAAGTGCTGACCTTGACGAGATTGCTTAGGTTTGAAACTTCGTAGCGGGGTGGCTTATTGTTGGTGGTGCTAGCGTAAATATCTATACCTTTAGTAGCCAGTCGAGCCAATATGAGTGACTCCAAAGACCGCTGTTGGTCTAATAGGGATTGGTAGTAGGCTTGTTCGCTCGTTCTTTTTTCAGCTTCTGCCTTTTTTCCAATCCACCAGAAACCAGCAAGAACACTTCCGGTAAGCAAAAGAAGCAAAATAAAAACGACTATAATTTTTCTCCTCATATTTTGTTTAATTATAGCTTTTTTCTTCATATAACACCTTGTTTTTAGTGGATAAACATAACAAAATAAGATGTTATACTGCTTATTATGTTAAAGGTGATAAGTTTGGGACTTTTTTTTAGCCTGTTGGGTGTATTTTTGGTACCAAACAAGGCTTCGGCAACTATTTTTCGGGTGTTAAGGCAGGGTGATAGTGGGACGGATGTTTTAGAATTGCAAAAAATATTAAATATTGATCCTGATACCAGAATTGCCCCTAGTGGAAACAACTCTTCCGGTTTTGAATCTGGCTACTTTGACGAGATAACCCATTTGGCGGTTGTTCGCTTTCAGGAAAAATATGCCGATCTGATTCTTAAGCCGTTTGGTCTTACCACTGGTACTGGTTTTGTGGGGACTAAAACTCTAGAAAAGCTAAATACACTAAGTGGTCAAATTATAACAACCATAGTCCCACCCCTTCCTCCTCCGGTGGTGGCAGATAAATTGACCATAACTAGTGGAAAAACTGCTACCACCAGCCCTAAAGGTGTCCTCAATTTAAATCAAATATCTTCAGCTCAAGATTTAGGAGGTTTGAGGGAGGTGAAAATGTCTAGGGTGATGAGTTTGACCTCTATCTCCCCTTCGTCTGGTTTGGCGGGAACCAAAATAACCTTAAAAGGCAAGGGTTTTTCTAAAATATCTAATGATGTATTTGTGGGGTCTGTTTGGTATCGATCGGTTAAATCTACTGATGGTAAGACTATTGTGGTTACTGCCCCTGATCCTTTTAAAGACTTTAAAGACCGTAGTCGGATACCAACGGGTGGCAAGTTTGAAATCCCAATAGGTATATATGTAAAAAACGTCACTGGTGCCACCAATGGTAAAATATTCAATATGTCATATTAAATTCACCATGAAAAACATTTTATTTAAAATTATTACGACTTTTTATATTGGCTTGTTCTTAGCTGTACCTACTCAGGCTTTAGCGGGCCCGGGGCTGCCTTTTGGTGGTCAGATTATCCAGACTTTACCCTGTGTCTGTAGTTTAAATTTTCTTATTATCAACCGTCCTATTGGACCTACCTCTGTGCCAAATCTAGTGTTTGGGCCAGGAAGTGTGCTTTATGCCTTTTACAATATATTTAGACCGGGGTCTTATATTCTAGGTACGTATACTCACCCTACTATTTGTGCTATGTGGGGGCCAGACGGTTGTTCGCCGCCAATCATTATTCCCGCGATGAAAATATTTATGGTGGGCACTTCTATGTAAAGATAATTTGAGTTAAATTTTTCCAATCATCTAAACTTAATTCTTCGGCGCGGACTTTTTCGCTTAAATCACATTTGGTTAAATCGCCACTAGATATATTTAGATTAGACTTTAAAAATTTTCGCTTCTGGGCAAAACCCTTTTTTACCACTGTAAAGAAATTTTCTTCAGTCATCCCCTTAAAAAAGCTTTTATTAATTTCTGAAATAACCAAAATAGCTGAATCAACATTTGGTATTGGTCGGAAGGCTCCCCGTGGAACACGCCCAGCATTTTCTGGTCGGCCGTAGGCTTTCACACTGATTGATAAAATGCTTTCTTTCCCGTCTTTGGCCACTATCCTTTCGGCGACTTCTTGTTGAACTAGGATAACAGCTTTGCTTGGCTCAAAATCTGATTCTAAAAAGCTGCGCACAATTTCACCAGTAATGTAGTAAGGGATGTTCGCCACTAGTTTGTAGGGTGTTAAGTCGGCCAATAAACTCTCGGGCAGATTTAAGGCGTCGGCTTCTAGTAGGGTTAGCTGTCCACTGCTGATTTCTCTTTGAAACTTTTCTTGGAGGGGTAGTGTTAGGCGATGGTCTTTTTCAATCGCCGTCACTTCCGCTCCGGCGGCTAGCAGTTTTTCGGTTAGAGCGCCTTTGCCGGGTCCGATTTCTAATACTCTTTCACCGCGGCGAATTTGAGCAGAATCAACCATTTTATTTAAGGC
>CAYSSL010000020.1:5893-10665 GCA_964433715.1 uncultured Candidatus Saccharibacteria bacterium
AGAAATTCATATTGGGGGGCAGCGGGGTCGGCACCCTCAAGTAGCTCGTCGGGAATATCTAAAATAAACTCAGATGGAGTGTTTACCTGTTGGGAACCAAAGATTGTCCGTAATTGGGCATAAGATAAATAAACTTTTTTTCTCGCTCTGGTGATGGCAACATAAAATAATCTTCGCTCCTCTTCTTCGTCGCGGTCACTTTCACCAAAACCTTTGTGAGGAAATAGTCCCTGCTCTAGTCCGGCAATAAAAACAACATCAAACTCTAGACCCTTAGAAGCGTGTACAGTCATTAGGCGGACTCCCGTCTTTTCTTCTTGGAGGGTGTCTTGGTCCGAGACTAAAGCCGCCTCAGTAAGTAGTGCCAAAATAGCTTCTTCGCCGGCAAGGTGGTCGTACTTTTGGGTTAGGGTTACTAATTCGCGAATGTTTTCTAGTCGTTCTAGTCCCTCCTCTCTTTCTTGAATCAGCTCTCTCTCTAAACCCGATGCCGATAAAATATATTTAATATTTTCACTGATAGTTTCTCTGTCTATTTTATGACGTAGAGTGGCCAGTAGTGCTCTGAAACTAGACAATTTTTCTAACATTTTAGGTGGTAGCTCTTCTTCGCGACCCGCCGCCACTTTGGCGAGAGTGGCCTTACCTATTCCTCGTTTAGGTACATTAATAATCCGATTCATTGCTTCAAAATCATTAGGATTTAGGGCAGCGCGGAAATAGGTCAAGATATCTTTCACTTCTTTGCGTTCAAAAAAGCGTACTCCTAACACCTGATACGGGACATTGGCTTTTAGAAAGGCCTCTTCTAAAACGCGCGATTGGAAATTGGCGCGATACAAAATGGCAACTTCTTCGGCGGGTGTTCCACCAGCAATCAAGTCTTTGGCGGTTTGGGCAATGGTTCGCGCCTCTTCCCCCTCGGATAGATTGGCGGCTAAATTTATTTTTTCACCCGCTCCATTTTCCGTAAAAAGATTTTTTTCTACCCGTTCACGGTTTTTCTTTATCACTTCATTGGCCGCCTCTAAAATAGTTTTGGTTGAGCGGTAGTTTTGCTCTAGCAATACAACCTTGGCTTCCGGATAATCTTCCTCAAAACGTAACATATTACCAAAGTCCGCCCCTCGCCAGCTGTAGATAGATTGGTCCACATCTCCCACCACGCAAATATTTTTGTTGGCGCCGACCAATAGTTTAGCTAAAGAGTATTGAACATGGTTGGTGTCTTGATACTCGTCAATGTGAATATAACGAAAACGGTCTTGGTATAACTGGCGGATTTCTTCGTGGCTGGCTAATACCAAGACGGTTGATAGTAGTAAATCATCAAAATCTAAAGCATTGGCATCTTGGGCTAGCTTGCTGTATTTTTCCCAGACACTGGCCACTATCTCTTGCCAATAACCATCGACTTTTAAACGGTATTCAGCGATCCGTATTCCCTTGCCTTTTTCGCGGGAAATAGCTCCTAGGATTTTGCGTGGTTCATACTGTTTTTTGTCTACCCCCGCTTGATCCATTGCTGTTTTGATAAGAGCTAAAGATTCGTCACGGTCTAAAATAGTAAAAAAGCGATTGAGCCCTACTAGTTGGGCGTGATTTCGTAAAATATGCACCCCTAGAGAGTGAAAGGTGCTAGCAAAGGGCAATTTTTTTTGTGTTTCGCCCACTTTTCTTTCAATGGCACTAGATAGCCTCTCTGACATTTCTTTGGCGGCCTTGTTGGTGAAAGTTACAGCTAAAATATTTTCTGGCGGAACTCCTTTTTTTAGAAGATGTAAGATGCGAGATATAATAGTTTTGGTTTTACCCGCCCCTGCTCCCGCCACAATTAAAAGCGGTCCCTCAATGCAGAGAGCAGCCTCTTTTTGTTTATCATTTAAATCTTTCAGATATTCCACCGCCATACTATAACATATGCTTTTTCCTTTCTGTTTTAAGAGGGGGTGAGATATAATAAGGGTATTATGTTAGAACAAAATTCTTCCGCTCACATTGAAGCCGAAATTGCCGAGTTGTCGGCCAAAATAGAAGAGAAAAGGCGTATTTTAGAAACTGAACAGGGTATTGTGTCTGACCAGTCGGTCGTGGCGGCGGCTATTCAGGATTTTGTACCCACCACTTCTCTTCCCGCTCATTCAACTCAAAGCCAGACAACCGATGACGATTCTTATTTGGATAGTTTACCAACAGAAACTGAGGCTTTGGTTAAAGATTTAGTAGACAAGGTTTTTGACCGTGGTCTGCGTCGAACTTTAGGAGAAGCGCGCCACTTAGCCGCCCTTGATCTAGATGCTTTCCACGATACTTTGACCGATAAAGTTTATGCTGAGCTCAAAAGTCGCGGTTTGGTAAATTGATTATGCAAATAATTTTACTAATTTTAGGAGTCGTTTTCTTATCGGCCGCTGCTGTTTTGTTGTTGGTGCGCCGGCCGCGTTTTGGTTCGCTCAATCTAAAAGTGCTTCTAGTAAAGATTCCTCGTCGCGAAGCCAAAGAACCAAAAGAATTTCTTCATGATATAAATTTATCAGAACAATTTTTTTCTAGCCTCGCCTCTATTAAAGAGCCGGTAGTGTTAGAAATGGCTGTTCACAATACTGGTGGAGAAATATTTTTTTATGTGGCAGTGCCAAGAAATCAGGTAGAATTTACCGCGCGGCAAATCCAAGGGTTTTTTCCTGACTGTCAGGTAGATGAAGCCTCAGACTATACTATTTTTTCCAATGAACATGGGGTGCGTGGGGGCTGGCTATCTCTAGAAGATTCGGCGGTTGTGCCGGTGCGTACTTATCGTGAGTCTGAAGTGGATTCTTTTGCACCGATTGTTTCTACTTTGTCGCGTTTACACGAACAGGGCGATGGCGCCGCTTTACAGGTAGTTATGAAGCCCGCCGGCGATTATTTTAAAAAACGATCTATTGATATAATTGGCCGCCTTAGAAAAGGTGAATCCCTGAAAAAAATTCTCAAGAGTTATGGTCTATTTTCGGAGTTATCGGAGGTGGCGCGTGACCTAATCAAGAACAATTCTGGTGATGATAAAAAAGATGAACCAAAATCTGTCGACAATGAAGTGGTTGAAGCGATTGAGTTAAAAATTAAAAAACCACTTTTTGATGTAAATATCAGAGTTATTACCGCCGCCGATACTGAAAGTGAAGCCAGTGATATTTTACTATCTATCGGAGGAGCTTTTAGCCAGTTTGCCTCGCCTCGTCGCAATAGTTTTAAGCTGGTGTCACCTAAAAAGATCAAAGGTTTGGTCTATGACTATATTTTTCGTGAGTTTAATCCTAAACAATCTATTACTTTAAATACCGAGGAGATTGCCAGCGTTTTCCATTTGCCGACGGTCTCCACTGGGGTACCCCGCATTAAGTGGTTAAAAAGTCGAGAAGCTGCTCCCCCAGAAAACTTACCTACCGAGGGTGTAGTGGTAGGTGAAAGTGTTTTTCGCTCAGATATAAAACCTGTTCGAATGACCGACGCTGATCGCCGCCGCCATTTTTATGTTATTGGGCAGACCGGTACCGGTAAGTCTTATTTTATGCTCAACTCCATTGCTCAAGATATGGAGGCGGGCAAAGGTTTATGTGTTATAGACCCACACGGCGAGCTGGTAGACAAGGTGTTGGAGCGGGTGCCCGCCTCTCGTCTGGAAGATGTGATTGTTTTTAATCCGGGTGATGTCGCCCGTCCCTTGGGGCTTAATATGTTGGAGTACAATTTTGACCGGCCGGAAGAAAAGACCTTTATTGTCAACGAGATTCAGTCTATTTTCAATCGCCTTTTTGATAAAGAAACAATGGGCCCTATGTTTGAGCAGTATATGCGCAACTCCCTACTGCTTCTGATGGAAGATGCCAAATACGAACCCGCCACCCTAATGGAGGTACCGCGTATTTTTACCGACCCAGCTTTTCGCAACAAAAAATTGGCGCGGATTAGTAACCCGAGCGTTATTGATTTTTGGGAAAAAGAGGCCTCTAAAACAACTGGCGAACAGGGTTTGGCTAATATGACGCCCTATATTACTTCCAAGTTTGGCAACTTTATTGCCAACGACTATATGCGCCCGATTATTGGTCAGCCCAAGTCGGCGTTCAATTTCCGCACCGTTATGGATGAAGGAAAAATTTTGTTGGTAAACTTGGCCAAGGGCAAGATTGGTGATATTAACGCTGGTTTGTTGGGGATGATTACTACTGGGCGTCTCCTACTTTCCGCTTTGTCGCGTAACGACATTCCCGAGTCAGACCGTCGTGATTTTTATCTATATATAGATGAATTTCAAAATTTTACTACCGATTCTATTTCCACCATTTTGTCCGAAGCGCGTAAATATCGGCTCAACCTTATTCTCGCCCACCAATATATTGCTCAACTTACCGACCCTATTCGTGAATCGGTTTTTGGTAATGTTGGTTCTATGGCGGCTTTTCGGGTGGGTACGACCGATGCCGAGCATTTGGTTAAACACTTTGGGCCAACTTTTTCCGAAAACGATTTAATTTCGGTGGAAAATCAAAATGCTTTTGTCAGACTTCTTATCAATGGTGAACCAGCCAAGCCTTTCAATATCAAGGTGCCAAGGGTAGAGGGTGGCTCAAGTGAGCTTGCTGCCCAGCTTAAAGAGTTGTCGCGCCTCACCTACGGGCGTGATCTTGCCCAAGTGGAACAGGAGATTCTTTTCCGCCTTAGACAATAGGGACGCTCACATTCTAATTTTTGGACTGGGCCCCGCTTCGTGAATTGGAAATCATACT
>CAYSSL010000021.1:0-9803 GCA_964433715.1 uncultured Candidatus Saccharibacteria bacterium
GTGTTCAGCCGTGGTGTACTAATTCGTCCATTCCTATTAGGAAATTTGGAAATCAGCCTTGGTAATAATGTTAAAACTATTACCAAGGTAAATTTTGATTGTTTGAAATACAATGTTGTTTGAAGATTTTGAAAGTGGTGATGGAACAAGTGTTCCTGATCTTTCGGGGCGGATATAGCTCAGTTGGTATAGAGCAGTTCTCTGCTAGAGAACGCGTCACAGGTTCGAGTCCTGTTATCCGCTCCAGATTTTTGGCCAATTTTGGTTGGCCTTCCATCACCACTTTCAAAGTTTAGTTCGAATTTTTTGTTTTGGCGGTTTGACGCGGTGGTCACACCTCTTACCATTCCGAACAGAGAAGTTAAGCACCGTAGTGGCGATGGTACTTGTAAAGGGAGAGTAGCTAGCCGCCAGAACAAAGAATTCGAATAAAAACAAAAACCTGCTCAACAGCAGGTTTTTGTTTTTGTCGGTTTTCCGGTGTGGTCCCGCCGTACCGGCGCTGTACACCTTTTGGCTATTTTGTTCGCAGTACTCCAAAATATCTCAAAAGCTTTTGGGGCGCTCGACCAGCTCTCGCCCCAACCTCTTACCATTCCGAACAGAGAAGTTAAGCCTACTAGTGGCGACCTGCCCGCTCGTGCCTTGTGTGGCAGGCGGGTGGTACTCCTTTGGGGGAGAGTAGCTAGCCGCCCGCCCGCAACGCCTGAGCTTGCGATGGCGGGCGGGCCAGAACACAGAATCTCAACTTGAAAATCCGTCCTAGTGACGGTTTTTTCTTTTGGTTAAATTTTCTTTCTATTTATCGTTAAATTATTTTAAGTTGGGTTTTGGGATGAATTAGGCTAGCTTTTTTGCTATAATACTTTAAATTATGTCTTGGCGCAGATCTAGACAAACGTCCATAGTTATCGTTATTCTGGTTTTTGTAGTGGCTATTTTAGTAATTTGGTTTTATTTCAATCGTCCTGAACCTTCTTGTTTTGATGATAAAAAAAATCAAAATGAGCTTGGGGTAGATTGTGGTGGAATTTGTCAAAAAGTGTGTCCCGTAGAAGCTCTGCCTTTATCGGTGTTGTGGGTTAGGGTAATAGAAGTAACCCCCGGTAGTTATACGGTGATTGCTCAAATAGAAAATCCCAACAAGTATCTTGGTTTACCAAACTTAAAATATAATCTCACTTTAATAAACTCGACAGGTAAAACCGTGGCCGAATTAGATGGTCAAGACTTTGCCAACCCCGCCGAGAGATTTTTAATTTTTAAAAGTGGAATACTCGCCACTCCTCAAGTGGTGGCTAGAGCTTTTATTAAATTTCCAGATCAGACTTGGTCGCGTTTAGATAAAACAGCTTCTGATTTTACAGTTAGGAAAAAAACGTTTCAAGCTTTGCCGACACCAAGGTTGGTTGCGGAGGTATTCAATTCTTCAATTGAAGAATTGAAAAATATTTCAATTCCGGTTGTTCTGTCTGATGAAGATGGTAATGTTATAACCTCTAGTGCTACCGTGGTAGACAGTTTGGCTTCTGGTCAGAGTGTAGAAATCTATTATACGTGGCGTTTGCCACTACCAAAAGAGCCGGTATTTTTTGATTTTTATCCCCACCAAAATTTGTTTTAAGACAGATAATATTTTATGAATAGTTTTTTGATGAATTTTGCTGGCCGGCTTTCAATTGATTGGGTGTTGTTTTTCGCCACCTTGCCACTTTTGGGGGCGGGGTTGGTAACAATGAACTCATTTACGGCCGATAGCTATTACTTTGACCGTCAACTCATTTGGATCGGCATCTCGCTGAGTGTCTTTTTGATTGCCAGTTTTATAGATTGGCGTTTTTTGAGACGGTCGGGAGTGGTAGTTTTGGCTTATTTAGGGGGAATTAGTTTTTTGTTTTTAGTAATAGCGGTTGGTCAAGTGACCAGAAATGTAGAGAGTTGGCTGTCTTTTGGTGGTATATCTATTCAGCCGGCCGAATTTATGAAGTTGTTAGTTATTATTATTTTAGCTAAATATTTTACGCGTCGTCATATTGAAATTGCTAATATCCGCCATATTATTTTGTCTGGTATTTATGCGGCTGTGCCATTTGTGTTAGTGGCTCTTCAACCTGATTTTGGCTCGGCCATTATTATATTTTTGATTTGGTTGGGGATGACTATGGTTTCAGGTATTTCCAATAAACATCTTTTATTGGTTTTTATGGTTGGAGTTATAAGTTTTTGGGGGCTATGGAGCTTTATTTTTGCAGACTATCAAAAGGCTCGTATTATGACTTTTATTCACCCGTTAGCTGACATTCAAGGCTCTGGCTATAATGCCTTTCAATCTATGGTGGCGGTGGGGTCAGGGGGTATTTTGGGTAAAGGGGTTGGTTATGGCACTCAATCACGACTACAATTTTTACCAGAACATCAAACCGATTTCGTGTTTGCGGCTTTTGCTGAAGAGTGGGGCTATATTGGAGTTTTATTGGTGCTCATTCTTTTCGGTATAGTTATTTGGCGGATTATAAAAAACTCTATGCACGGAGCTACCAATTTTGAGATTTTGTTTGGAGTAGGACTAGCTATTTTTATTATGTCTCATTTTTTAATTCACGTGGGAATGAATGTGGGACTTCTTCCGGTGACCGGTTTACCAATATCTTTCCTCTCCTATGGTGGGTCACATATGCTTACTGTTTGGTTGGGTCTAGGTATTTTAATGGGTATGAGGCGCTATTCTCACGCTTTCCACCGCGATGATGTTTACAATGAGTTTATCGGACCGAGATAAAATTATGGAAAATTTTACACCACTTATACACGAATTTTTAGATGAAGTTATTTCCAAAGAAAGTTGGTATCAAAATATAAAAGATGAGTTAAAGGCCATTGTCTTGTATGGGTCTGTAGCCAAAGGAAACAATCAATCAGATTCGGATATTGATCTTTTGTTTATTTTACCGTTAGAAATAGAAGAAAAATATACTTCTGGTGAATATGTATTAAGTTATGGGGGGCAAGAATTTAATATTGTAATGAGGTCAATAGAAAAACTAAGACAATTAACTGGTGGCCCACACGACGTTTTTCAAGCAGAGGTTTTTAGAGAGAGTAAAATAATTTGGCAAAAAGATGAGGAGGTTAAAAAGCTAATAAAAATAATACAGCAGAAGTAGTTTAGTAAAGCGAAATTGTTTGGGTGATCATTTGATCAAAAGAAAAATTAGTGGTCACATGGTCTTGGAGTTTATTACCCAGAGCTTGGCGGATTTCCTCATTGCTAGCTAAGCCGTCTAAGTATTCGGCCAATTTGGCTGTATTGCTCACAGGAAAGAGGAGATTCCCCGTTTCGGCTAAAATATCTCTAATACCGGGGATGTCGGAACCGATGGTGGGTAGGCCGGCTAGGCCAGCCTCTAGGACGGTATAAGGGTGACCTTCTTTCCGGGAGGGTAAGACAAAAAAATCAAAAGCCTTCAAATATTTTACCGCGTCAGAGATAAAGCCCGCTAAAAATACTCGGGTAGTTAAATTTTTTTCCTCAATAAGTTGTCTAAGTTTCTCTTTGATATCTCCCTCACCAATAATAATATATTTAAAATTGCTCGTGGTCTTACCAATGGTCTTAATTAGGGTGTCTAGATTTTTATTAGGATGAAGTTCGGCCACTGTTACGCCAATAATATCTGTTGATTCTAATTTAGTTTGGCAAATTTGAGACAGTTGGGACCGCGCATCTTCTTTGGTCATAAAATTGGGCATTTTTAGACCGTTATAAATCAAAACCATTTTATTTTTTTGCCCCCACATTTTTTGACCTTGGGCCAAGTCTTGTTTGTTTATGACAATGATTTGGTGGCAGAAAAAACAAGTCAGCCATGAGAAAAAATAAATGATATTGGTTTCAAGCCAATTTCTTGACTCGTTGAATGGCCAACCGTGGACGGTGTAAATTATTTTTTTAATACCGAGTAAGCGACCCCAAAACGCTCCGATACCAGAGGCTTTAGAACTGTTTAGGTGTAAAATATCTGGCTTTTCTCTTTGTAAAACTTTGAGGATGGAAATAAAACCGAGAATTTCGGTTAAAAAATATATATTCCTAGTTAGTCCATTTAAGAAAATAGTTCTAATTTGGCTTTTTTGTAACATTTCCAATAAAAGGCCGGGACCGGCTCCTTTGTCGCCGGTTCCACCTAAAGCGACAACCGGTTCAAACTGGTTGGTAGACAGGGAAGTTGCCAAGTCAAAGACATATTTTTGGGCGCCTCCGTAATTAGATTTGGTGATTAGATACAATACTTTACTTTTGGCCATAATTAGTCGCCACTATAGCATAAATGGCGATTTTGTTGTATTATCACGGTCAATGAAAATCAAGACGACTAATCAGCCTTTTTTGCTTCTTTTGGGGGACATTGTCGTCCTCCTTTTATCTCTGTGGCTTACTTTATTTGTCCGTTATGCCAAATTTCCTTCGGCTGATGTTTATTTTGATCACCTGGCGCCGTTTTCCATAATCTTTGGTATCTGGATTGTGGTTTATTTTATCTATGATTTATATGGCAATCAGACAACCATTTTGCAAAGCAAGCTTTCGGGCTTGATGCTGAACGCCCACGTTGTAAATAGTATAACCGCTTTAGCTTTCTTCTATTTTATTCCTTATTTCTCAATTACCCCAAAGACTAATCTTTTTATATTTTTAATTGTTTCTTTTGTCATTTTAGAGTTGTGGCGGCGCCAATTGGTATTTATTATTATGCGTCGCGTCGAAGAAACCATTTTATTTACTGCTGCCGGCAAAGAGGCTGAAGAATTAATCGGTGAATTTAAGTCTAACGCTTTATATCAAGTTAGAATTATTTCTGAACCAAATTTTGACCAAAAGAGTTTAGAAAAAGAAAATAACCCGATTGTAGTTATCAATACTCACGATGCCGCCAGCTCGTCTTTTGTGGAGTTTTATCACATGCTTTTTAGTGGTGTTAGATTTGTTACTCTTGATAACTTATATGAATCAATATTTGGCCGTGTGCCAATATCTAGTATTTCCGAGCGTTGGTTTTTAGAGTCAATTTCTAATGAAAGCCGTCTATTGTTTGAATTTCTAAAGCGAGTAATGGATGTATTAATTAGTTTGTCGCTCGGTCTTGTTTCGCTCATTTTTTACCCATTTATTATTGTGGCCATAAAGCTAGATGACGGTGGCGATATTTTTATTAGACCAGAGCGGATTGGAGAGAATAATCAGCCGATAAAGCTACTTAAATTTCGCACGATGACTATCGGTAATGACGGTGGTCATTGGGGTACAATAGAAAATAAGGTAACCAAGGTCGGGACCTTTTTGCGCCAATCCCGCCTTGATGAACTGCCTCAGTTGTGGAATGTGTTAAAGGGTGACCTGTCTCTTGTCGGCCCTCGTCCAGAGTTTGCTCCGGCAGTTAAAAAGTATAGTGAGGAAATAAAATATTATAATATCCGTCATTTAGTTAAGCCGGGCCTTTCTGGGTGGGCTCAAATTTATGGTGAACAACCACATCATGGTATTGGTATAGAAGAAACAAAAAATAAATTGTCCTATGATTTGTATTATATAAAACACCGAAGCATTTTACTTGATATAAAGATTGCTCTAAAAACTGTCCGCATCTTGCTGTCTCGTAGTGGTATCTAAAACATCTTATGGAGACCAAAATTATTAATGGTAAAGAAATTGCCGACTTGGTTAAACGCCGCGTCCAAAAGGAGTTGGCTACCTTGCCGCGTTTGTCTTTGGCTGTCTTGATGGTTGGTGACAATCCGGTGTCTGAGCGATATGTTCAGGTTAAAGCTCGTTTGGGCGAAGAGTTGGGGGTAGATGTCCGTGTTTATCAATATGAAGAATCAATTGAGGTTGAAGAATTAAAGGCGGAGATTGAGAAAATATCTATCAATAAAGAAATTGATGGTCTTATTTTGCAGTTACCTCTACCGCCCCTTTTTCCGACTGACGATATTTTGTCTATTATTCCCTCCCACAAAGACGTAGATGCTTTGTCGCTTGATCCTCTGGTGTTATCACCCGTTGTCGGTTCAGTGGAAGAAATAATAAATCTAGCGGGGGTAAAATTAGATGGCTTGTCTGCTACTGTTGTTGGTCGTGGTCGTCTGGTTGGCCGTCCAGTGGCGGTTTGGCTAGCTTCAAAAGGTGTGAATGTTTCTCAAGTGTTGTCGGTAGAAAACGAGAAGGACAAATTAAAAATGGCTGACTTGGTGGTAACGGGAGTAGGAAAGCCTAATATTATTAAACCTGATTATTTAAAATCGGGTGTTGTTTTAATTGACGCCGCCACCAGTGAAGACGGTGGTCGTTTGCGCGGTGATGCTGACCCGGCCTGTGCTTTGGTGGCTTCGGTCTTTACGCCAGTACCGGGTGGGGTGGGGCCGATTACTTTAGTTAAATTGTTTGATAATCTGGTTCAGCTAGCCAAGCGTCACCATTAATCTGCAGTCCTTGCTTTTTGAGATACCAATACTATAATAGCGAGCAATGACTTCATATAGAATAAGTGCTATTTTCTTGGTGATTTTTGGGGTAGCTTTGGGCTACTTTTTATATTCATCAGAATTAGGAACAGGTATTTTTCCTCAACGGACTTTTAAGCTTGGTCTTGATTTATCTGGTGGTACTCATCTGGTTTACAAAGCTGACGTGTCTGATATTCCTAGTGGTGAGGTAGGCGAGGCGATGTCCGCTTTGAAAGAAGTAATAGAGCGTCGAATCAATGTTTTTGGAGTATCCGAGCCTATTATTCAAGTAGAGTCTAGTGGTTTTGGTGCTGACGCTTCTAATAAATTAATAGTGGAGTTGCCGGGTGTGACCAATATTGATGAAGCGCGGGCGGTAATAAGTAAAACCCCTCGTCTGGAGTTTAAGGTGGAGGCTAAAAAGGGCGAGTCCGCTTTGCAGATAACGCCAGATATGATTAAAGATGGCACCCTTAATCTAGGACAAGCGGCTATTACTGCTAGTCAGTACAAAGATTCTGGTTTAACTGGTAAATATCTCAAACGAGCTCAAGTGTCTTTCCCTTCCAATCAGGCTGGTGGTGTGCCAACTGGTCCTATGGTTTTGGTAGAATTTACACCCGAGGGCCGCGATCTATTTGCCAAAATTACAAAGGAGAATTTAGGTAAAACGGTTGGTATTTTCTTGGATGGTGAAATGATTTCAGCACCAACGGTTCAAGAGGAAATAGCCAACGGACAGGCACAAATTACGGGCAATTTTACTATTGAAGAAGCTAAGAGCTTGGTGCGTGATCTTAATTTAGGAGCCTTGCCGGTACCTATTACTTTAGATTCTTCCGAAACTATTGGACCAACTCTAGGAGCGGATGTTTTGGAACAGGGGATTATGGCTGGACTAATTGGTTTCTTGGCTTTGGCTTTGTTTATGATTCTTTGGTATCGACTACCGGGGGTTGTTGCTGTCTTTGCTCTTATTCTTTATGTTTTGATTATCTTGGCAATATTCAAATTGTTGCCGGTTACTATTACCGCCGCTGGTATCGCCGGACTAATCTTGTCTATTGGTATAGCGGTTGACGCCAATGTTCTTATTTTTGAACGACTTAAAGAAGAAATGTCTGCTGGTCACTCTATTCCCGAGGCCACCAAAGAGGGCTTTGCTCGTGCTTGGTTGTCTATTAGGGACTCAAACTTGTCCGGTATAATCTCTGCTTTAGTTTTGTTTTGGTTCGGCACCAGTTTGATTAAGGGTTTTGCCCTCACTCTTTTGATTGGTATTGTGGTTAGTATGTTTAGTGCTATTACGGTTACTCGGACGTTTTTGTTTGCTCTTGGTGTTAAACATAAAACTAAATTGTCGACCTTCTTATTTAGTAATGGTCTAAAGAAATAATATGTTTGTCGTAAAATATCGATCTGTATTTTATACTGTCGCTGCTCTAATGATTGTTGCTTCGGTTTTTGCTATTTCTGTTTTTGGTCTCAATTTGGGTATTGATTTTAAAGGGGGAAGTATTTTGGAGGGTACATATGAAAATGGTCGTCCAGACATTGTGGCGATTAGAGCTTCGCTAGCTAAGACCGAATTTTCTGATGCTCAAGTTCAGCCGGCCGGAGAAGATGGAATAATTGTTCGCCTGCCGGCTATTGAGGCTGACAAAGAACAAGCTTTAAAATCGGCATTGGCTATTAGCACAACATCACCGCTTACTATTGGTCGCCTGAGCTCTATTGGCCCAACGATTTCTAGTGAGTTGGCCGATCGAAGTCTTATTGCTATTGCTTTGGTGGTTGTCCTGATAGTTTTGTTTATTGCCTTTGCTTTTCGTCATGTGTCGGAACCGGTTCGGTCGTGGAAATATGGTGTTATTGCATTAGTTGCTCTAGCTCACGATATTATTATTCCCACCGGTGTCTTCGCCGTTTTGGGCCACTTTTATGGCATAGAAATAGACGCCCTTTATCTGACAGCTATCCTGACGATTTTGGGTATATCTATTCATGACACGATTGTGGTGTTTGATCGTATTCGTGAAAATTTAAAAAAGAAAATCGCTCCTCATTTTGAAGACGTTGTTGGTTTAAGTTTGAGCCAGACCTTTGCTCGTTCAATCAATACTTCTCTTACGGTCATTATTGTTTTATTGGCCCTGTATTTCTTGGGTGGTAATACGACTCAAAATTTTGCCTTAGCTTTAATGATTGGTATGGCAGTGGGTACCTACTCTTCTATTTTTATCGCTTCGCCTTTGTTGGTGACTTGGAATAAAATTAGTAGTAAATTATAATTGACTCATGATTAAGAAAACGTCTGACCTCTTAGTGAGAATAAAAAACGTTCTCATTATTGTTATATTGGTTATTATTTTGTTTTTTGTAGTCATCGCTTTGTTTGGAGCTTTCGGGGTAAAAATATTGCCAGAGGCTCCGGCTTCTCAAGAAATTACGGTAGTGGGCGTGATCGAAAAGTTTATTGTGCCTAAAGATATTCAGTTTACTCTCGTTGTTGCAGTCAATGGACCAACAACGGATTCTGCTTCGATTCAGGCTTCATCCTACCTGGTTGAACTTAAAAAAGAGCTGGTGAAGATCGGTATTCCAGAAACGGATATTATATCGGGAGATGTCCAGACATATCAGGCTGGCACAAACAGCTATCGATCGACTCGGACTGTGACGGCCGGAGTTTCATCTATAGAGCAGGCTAAGAAAGTTATGGATCTAAACGAACTATGGTCAGTAGTAAGAGTCAATCAGGTCAGAGATTTTGAAAACCCTATTCTAGGGGATGAGATTTTAGGGGAATTAAGGCAAGAGGCAATTGAGGAGGCTCAGTCGGAGGCCGAAAGATTGGCTGTCGAACTAGGAGGGAAGGTGCGCAAGGTTAAGAACTTCAAAGGTGATGCCAAAATTCTTCCCTATAAAAAGGTGTCAACAGAAGATGCTCGGAAGCTAGATGATGTATCGGAGAAGTTGGGCTATTATGCTGTATACACAGCCTCCGTCACCTACAGAATGGATTTCTAAAAAAAGAGGTTTGAACCAAAAAAATGGCTTAAAATGGCCATTTTTTTGGTTCAAAGCGCCGGCTTGACAATCGCTTTCCTTCCTATATAATGCTCCCTGTAACCTACTTAAAGGTAGGTTCGTGTTTTCTTTAGACCTTTGAAAATTGAAGATTGAAGATCCAAATACGCAAAACAAAGTTTCTGATTTTTTCCAGTGTTCCGTTTATCTTTTTTCGAGAGTTTGATCTTGGCTCAGGATGAACGCTGGCGACGTGGATAAGGCATGCAAGT
>CAYSSL010000022.1:0-8917 GCA_964433715.1 uncultured Candidatus Saccharibacteria bacterium
GATGTGATGGTTACTCGATGTCCTTTTTGCGACCATGAGTGGTAGGCCGCCCCCCCCAACGAAGACCGTGGGAGGGCGGTTTTCTTTTGATTAAAAGTTTTGTTTTAGCGGCGCGATGGCCTTTGGTATATAATTTATTTATGGTAAATATCTTAGAAAATACTCAAGAATCAGAGGATTCTAATCTTGGAGAAAGAGAAAAAATTACTCCAAAATATTTTTTAAACGAACAGGAACTAATCCGAGTAATAAAGGGAAGACTGGCTTTACGCCATGTGTCTAACAAGGAAAGGGCCTTGGCGGAAAAGGAAGAAGGCATAAAAGGTGGAGATGCTTTGTCGCTATCGGAGACCTGTGGTTTATTTGACGAGGCCGAGCAAGCCTCTATCTTGGAGCGACTGGATGCTCCTCGGGGAATACCGCTTAAGCTTTTCTTGGAACTTCGGTCGGAGCAAGTGATGTCTGTTTTAACACAATCCGAAAAAGATAAGTTTTTACAAAAGTACAAAGAGGGGATAAGGATTTTTATCCAAGATAGTCTTAGTTGGGATACCAACGAGCTACTAACCGACCAGTCCCTAACCTTGGGTACTGTAGTGGATAGCCTGAAGGCCACCACGCCAGCCTTTCTTTTTATCTCATCAGACCAAGCCTATTTAAGTTACGATAAAAGTGCATATTATGGTCTAGGAAAAATAGGGAAGGGAGACATTGACCAAAAAGATATTAAAGAGGTCTTAAGTTTTTCGGGCGAAGACTGGGCGGAGTTTGATCAGTATAAAGATTTGCCGTTGGATAAAAACACTTTTGAATTTCTGATAGATAGATTATCAGATAAGATTCAAACAAGGCTCAAGGAACTATTGTTGGAAGGATACCAACCCTAAAAATGTAATACAGGCTAGGGCCATAAAGTAAATCTGGTATTATATCAAACATGAATCGAACTAATTTATCTAAAGATAAAGTTTCACTGATCGTCGTCAATCTATTGCCATTAATTGGGATTGCTTTTTTTGACTGGAGTTTGTTTAATTTCTTATTTTTATACTGGTTAGAGAGTTTTGTTGTCGGTTTTTACTATCTTTTGAAGATGGTAAAAGCAGCGAGGGAGAGGGGTGGAACCTTTTCTGTGATGCTAATCGGTCAGTCAGTCTTTTTCTTTTTTCATTATGGGGCTTTTATGGCGGGGCACCTAGTGTTTATTTGGTTTATGGTACAAAAATACGATCCCGTAACAAGCTTTAATTGGTATGGTTTTTTGTTTTTAATTTTTAACCTTATAACTTTGTTTGTTAGTCACGGTATTTCTTACCAACAAAACTTTATTAAGGGTAAGGAATATGAAAGGGCGCAAATCTTTTTATTATTTGGCGCACCATATAGAAGGATTGCGGTTATGCACCTTGTTGTTTTACTGGGGTCGATGCTCATTTCCGGCTGGGGTTGGCCACTTTATATTGTGGTAATCATAAAGTTGGCAGCTGATTATTGGGCACACATAAATGCCCATAAGGTAAAATTCCAGACAGAAATGATAGAGAAAGTTTTTGATCAATTTGAGAAAGAATCAAATTTGGGCAGTATTACTAAAATAAATAATCAAGATGTCCCTGCCATTTTAAACGATAAATTAAAGAGGTAATTGGCATCTTATATCGTGTTATAATTATTCTATGCAAAAAATATCAACCTTGGTGTTTATGTATGCCTCGATTGCCTTTGGTATTGTGGGTATTGGTTTAGTCATATTTGGTGGGCCAAACGACAACGCGCCGGTCAATCAGTTTTTTATGAAGCTAATCATGGCTTGTGTTTTTATCATTTTGCCATCTTTTGCCCTTAGTGTAGCTAGTAAATATTTGGGCAAGTAATAGTTGGTAATTCACTTCCTATCGATGGTTACAACCGGCCCAGCAACAAGGTCGGCGTTTTCCGGCCATAAGATTTTCACTCATTATTTTTAGTCTACGTTTTCTGGTCTCTAATTTTTTAGCTGATTCAATCCAGCAGAGCCATTCATTTCGCGCCAGTGGGGTAATGTCTTCCCAGACGGTAAGTAGTGCTTGATTGGAGGTAAGAATATGTCGTAAGTCGGCTGGTACTTTATGCGCCACACCACTGGAGATTGTTTTTTTAAACATAAGATTATTTTAGCAAATCCTTTGGGTTATAGGCAGCCTCTGTCGTTTTCTTTTACCCCAAGGTTCGGATGTAGTACTAGCTGTCAAATTTATTATTATAAAAAAATATTAATCTGGGGAGTAATTAAACTGAGATTTTAGCTGTACTATTTTTGCTTTAGCCACGACATATACTTAAATGGTCTAAATTATAATTAATTAATAAAAAATATGACTACGATTATTAATACCCCTCCAACAGGGGATAGTGCGGATTCTGGAATGGGACTAGTGCTCGGTATTATCTTGGCTTTAATTTTAGGGGTTCTTTTCTTTGTTTATGCTTTACCGACTCTGCGTGATGATACTCCACCCAAGACTGATAATATCGATATCAATGTCCAAGTTCCGTCAGATGAGACAACCCCGATACCAGAAGTAACCCCTTAATTTAGGGTCTATTGGGGCCGTATAGTTAGGGAAAATATTTTGCTTGACAATCTGTAAAATTAGTATATAATTACAGAGTAAGTAAATTCTCTATAGTTTGGTTGGTTTGCCAACATCATAAAGCTCTTTAGCTTTTGGAAACTTGCGAGATACCGGCTACCTTACCTTTTAAAACTAAAGGCCGGAGGCGCAAGTTTTTTGCTATGTGCTGGGTGTCTCAAAAGGGCATCAAACTAAATAAATATGTATCAAGGAAATAGAAATGCCCGCCCTCGTGGTGGTGCTAAGCCAGTTTTTGGTCGTCCAGTTGGACAGGGTTATCGTGGTGGTCGGGGAGGTAAAGATGGTCGTCGTCCGACCAAGCCATCTTTTGATTTATCTAGGCTGGTCAATAAGGCTGTTATTACTGAACAGGCTGAAGTTTACGTGGCGGAACATTCGTTTATAGACTTTGCTGTGGACGAGCGGTTAAAGAAAAACATTGTGAGTAAGGGTTATGTCACCCCCACCCCAATTCAAGATAAAATAATCGGTCATATTTTAAGAGGGGTAGATGTGGTGGGTATTGCCAATACTGGGACCGGTAAGACGGCAGCTTTTGCTATACCCCTGATTGATAAAGTTTTAAAGGATAATAAAAAGAAGGTTCTGATTATGGCTCCGACACGAGAGCTCGCGATTCAGATAGAAGAAGAAATAAAAAGTTTTTCTAAATATCTTGGACTGCATTCGGTGGTGTGTGTGGGTGGGGCGCCAATTGGCCGCCAAATTGCCGATCTTCGTCACCCCAATCAGTTTGTGATTGGTACACCGGGTCGCCTTAAAGACCTGATTGAACGCAAATGTTTAAATTTGTCTGGTTTTAGTACGGTGGTTTTAGATGAGGCCGACCGAATGCTGGATATGGGTTTTATTCATGATATGCGTTATATCATTGGACTAATGCAACCAAGTAAACACACCCTATTCTTTTCGGCCACTTTATCTCCAGAGATAGAAAAGCTGATTGGTAGTTTTTTGAAAGATCCAGTGCGGATTTCGGTTAAAACCCAAGATACTTCCAAAGATGTTCACCAAGATGTGGTGCGGATTAAACCGGGTGAAAACAAGCTGGATGTTTTACATGAACTTCTTAAACAAGAAGATTTTTCGCGAGTTTTGGTTTTTGGACGAACCAAACACGGCGTGGAACGTTTGGCTAAAATGCTGGGCGACCGTGGTTTTCGAGCAGAATCTATCCATGGTAACAAGAACCACAATAGTCGCCAGCGGGCACTAAAAGCATTTAAAAACAGCGAAGTTAGGATTTTGGTTGCTACCGATGTGGCAGCGCGTGGTTTGGATATTGCCGATGTCTCGCACGTTATAAATTTTGATTTACCAATGACTTATGAAGAGTACGTTCACCGGATTGGCCGAACTGGCCGTGGTGGCAAAAAAGGTAAAGCCCTATCTTTCGTTGACTAAAACAAAATAGGTTATAATATATCTGTAAGATAATTAATATCTAAAAAATAATTATGGCAAAAAGAGCAGCTCAGGATATAAAAAACAAGACCTCGCGGTCTAAAAAAACTAAAAAGCGTTTGGCGGTGAAGCGGGTTATGCTTGAAGCCAAGAACGCGAAGAAGAAAAAAGGAAAGAAAAGTTAAAAAAAGGAAACCCCCGCGCCTACAGCGCGGGGGTTTCCTTTTTTCTAGCTTCTGGTATATATAATTATGGAAAAAACCTTGAGAGGAGGTGAGTATTTTGAAGCGGTATAAAGTTGTGCTTAATATTGGGCACAGTGGTCTCTATGGCACCTTCGTAAGGGACTCTAAGTTTTTTATTAAGGCAGACAGTATAGAGGAAGCTGAAGAGAAGGTTCAAACAATTAGGAGATCCTACGACGGGAAAATGCTCTTTCGTAATGGAACTGGCAAATGGTTTGCCCGCCAGTTTTGTAATGTAGGTTCTCTTAAGGAGACTGTAAAAAAGTGATTAGACAGTTCCTGTTTTGGTTTGGGGGTTGACAAAGGTCAACCCCGTTTTATTTTTTACATTTCTCACACCGACAGCCTTTTGGTTTAATATGTTCATCCCAATATTCTTTGCCGTAATCATAATTTAACTCTTCTTCGGGTTGTATTTTGCGCCGAGACATAATAAAGATCCTACCTTTTCTAATTTCTGGTTCACAGTTTGGTCGGCAGGAATGGTTGATATAGCGAGCGGTATTTGTTCGAGCGGTACCATCAATAGTTTTTTTTGAATTAATTTCAAATAAATATTTACTGTTTGAAGTGTAACTCTCGGCCTCACTAATCTCTCGCCCGACATATTCAATAACACAAACCCCTTTTGGGATTTCTTCTTGGGTAAATAGACCAAGTCCAGCTGAAGATCTTTTTACTTTGAGCTTATAATTGCCCGCTTCAAATTTTTTCTTAGACATAGCGACTGTATCTTAACTTAAAACTAGAAAAGTTGCCATAATTGTAACTTTTATTTAGGATAAACCGTCCTAACTAGGGTAGAATATGATAGTTCTTATTAGCTATAAAATTATAACCATATGGATAAAGTCCAACATTTTGAAATTCCCGCCGATGATTTAGCCCGAGCCCGCAAGTTTTATGAAGAGTCTTTTGGTTGGCAGACCAGTGAGTTTCCCATGCCGGACGGTACAACCTATGTTGGTCTCCATACTGGTCCGACAGACGAAAAGAATATGGTGCAGGAAAACAATTTTATTAATGGGGGAATGTTTAAGCGAGGTGGTGGTTTTGCGCCGACTAGCCCCGTAATTACTATGGTGGTGGCTGATATTAATGCTTCGCTTGAGAAAGTAAAAACTGGCGGCGGGGAAGTGGTGGCGGAGACAAAAGAGATTGCTGGTATGGGTCGCTATGCTTATGTTAAAGATACGGAAGGAAATACTGTTGGCTTGTGGCAAAATTTGAAGAAAGAAGAGGGGATGGAATAAAAAAAACAAAACCCCCGCGCCGTAGGCGCGGGGGTTTTGTTTTGACTAGAACAACTTCCAGATATTTTTATCTTCGCCCCCGTCTATTTTAAAGATGGAAACTCCTCTTAAATCTAAACTTTTAGCTAGATCTACCTTGTCTTTTACGGCTTTGGCGTCGCTCCACGAAACATAATTAAATTTTATTGTCTGACCAGTTTTGTTGGCTTGGGCCAGAGCTTCGGTTGCCACTTTCAGACCGCTTGGCGTATTGTTTGGAATGTCCAGATTTTTTTCTAGTTTAAAGCCGTTTTCTTTTGGGATATAGGAAAAGGCTAGTTCGCCTGCACTATTGGTAGAAGGTTTTATTTTATATTTTTTCGCCGTTTTTACTCCGTATTCGGGATTAAGAGACCACAATTTTTTGTAGCCCTGATACCAGTTAGGAGAGACTGTTACTTCATATTCGGCACCATAGGTGGGTATACCCAACATAATCTTTTCTTTGGGAATAGATTGGATAGTCAGTTCAACCACCTTGCGTACCCACTCCACGTCGGCGGTGGGGGCGTAGGGTGCTCCCTTACGGACATCATTTAAAAGTAGGTCGGCTCGTTGTTGGTCATAGGCCATAATCTGAACAATGTCGCAGTGTTCACCGATTGCCGTATAATCGTTGGCGTAGGACAAGATTGGGGGAAGAGATCGGTATAGAGACTGAGGGGGTGTACGAGCTTCAATGGTGCAAACTAGATCGGTATTTTTTGGTAGTTTTTCTTTTAATTCTTTTAGAAATAGAGAAAAATAGTCTTTGGTAATAGATTGTTTGGCTTCATAGTCAATATCTACACCGTCAAAATTTCCTTCTTCTACCATATTTACTATTTCATCTATGTGATCTTCTCGTTTGGACTGGTCAGAAAGAATAGTCTGAATCAGGGCCCCGTTTGACCACATAACAGTGGGGATGATTTTCACGTTTTTAGTGCGCGCTTCTTTAAATAGTCTTTGCCAGCTACTTTTTTCTAGGTCACCTTGGTCGCTTAAACTGCCATCAGATTTGACGGTAAAGACAAATGGGTAAATGTAATCTAAAAGATTTAAATGTTTTTTGGCGTCTTTTATGCCTTCACTGGTTCGCCAGTAGGGGATCCAGCCCGCCACCTTTAGGTCTGATGAGGCTTTGGAATAACTTGGCACAGTGAGCAAAATTATGAGCAGGGTGCTAAAGATAATGATTTTGTTTAATTTAGACATAGTTTTTTTGATTAGGTTGTCAGTATAAATACTTTACAATAATAACACACAAAACTGGATAACTTTTCTTTCGCTTATTGTAATTGCCTTTTATAATAAAAGGATAAGTATTATTAGTTATTTAAAATTGTATGGAATTATCCATATTCCTTTCTCAAGTCATTGGTGTTTATCTTGTTATCATTGGCTTGATTTGTTTATTGCGTCGCAAGACAATGATTGCAGCGGTAGCTGATATGGCTTCCAATCGGGCCGTTATCTATTTGGTGGCTATTTTGGAACTGTTGGCTGGTCTTGGTTTGGTTATTTCTCATAATGTTTGGGTTTGGGACATAACCGTTGTTATTACTATTGTTGGTTGGGTTATGCTTATAGAGGCCGTTGCTTATCTCTTGCTACCCTACAAAGTGGTGGCCAAGATTTTTCGTCGCCTTAACACAAAATCGTGGTATATTGCCGGCGGTCTACTGTCGGTCGTAGTCGGAGCCTATTTGGCTGGTATTGGTTTTGGTTGGATGTAGTAATTGAGAAAAAGAAAACCCCGCCAGCGCGAAGCGCTGGCGGGGTTTTCTTTAGCCTTTTTTTAACCCATGCTACAATGGCGGACAATATGATGCCTAAAATTATTGCTCGTTTTGGTTTGTATATAATTATTCCTTTAATTTTATTGCTTGCTTTGAGTAGTTTTGGGTTTTGGTCGACCCGAAGGGAATTGACGGCTACCAAGAGTGATTTGGCCTCCAGTACGACATTTTTTAAATCCACCATTTCTGATTTGGAGAACAAATTATCAGAACTAGATGAGGAGAAGGACGATTTGGCAGGTAATCTTCGTTTGGAAAAAGAAAAAAACGAACAATTTGAAAACAAGATTGAAGATATTAATGATACTGTCGGTACTTTGCAAAAATGGGCAGAAACTGATCCTGAGCTACTTCAAAAATATTCTAAGGTTTTTTTCTTAAACGAACACTATACACCTAGTGGTTTGGTAAAAATTGCGACACAGTATCTTTATGACAAAACAAAATCATTACAAATACATGCTCAGGTTGAAAATGATTTGTTGGATATGTTGGAAGAGGCCAGTGGCGATGGGGTAGATTTGAAGATAGTTTCCGCTTTTCGTTCTTTTGGCGAACAATCGGGGCTCAAGGCAACCTACCGTATCACTTATGGGGCGGGTACAGCCAATCAATTTTCGGCCGATCAGGGCTATTCGGAACATCAGTTGGGGACAACGGTAGATTTTACCAGCGCAGAAATTACCGCCGTGTTTGCTGGTTTTGAAAAAACTAAAGCTTATACTTGGCTAAACAACAATGCTTATAAATACGGTTTTGTCCTATCTTATCCTCCAAATAATACTTATTACCAGTTTGAGCCATGGCACTGGCGATTTGTGGGTGAAGATTTGGCTCGCGATTTGAAAAAGGATAATAAATACTTCTACGATCTGGATCAGCGGACTATTGATACCTATTTGGTTAAACTGTTTGACTAATACATATAAAACTGTTATAATTAGATAAGAGTTCAAAACAGGGAGGTGTCCGGCCATGGTGGCAATTTCGATGTTGATTGTCGTGGTGTTGACCGGTGGGCTTCTGGTGTCTGCGGGTTTGGGCCGCAAGCCAGATCCAAACCTCCAGATGAGGTTGCTGCTCGAGGGGGAGGTGGCAAGGTTGGAGGGCGAGCTAGCGCTCGACGCCAACCGTTCCCTTCTGAGCGGGTCTGTGACCCACTTTGCACAGGTCCAGCCGGAGGTGACGGCGCGTCACCAGCACCTCTTGGCGGTTGCCAAGCGAGACTTGGCAAGTCTGTGAGTTGAGTTCTTTTTTTGTTTCGGCTCGGGGCGTTTTCGTCTCGGGCCTTTACTGTGTAAGGAGAGGGTCAAACTATCGTCTAAATAAGAGGTTGGCAAAGTTGGCAAACAAATAATAAATTTTATTTTGCAACATAATGTTGCTCAAATGTTGCTTCAATTTTTGCCACCACTATCCACCATCTTCACTAGTGAGGATGGTGGATAGTGGTGGATATTAATATTTGCGATTATGGCATTTGTAATGCTAAAGTATTGTTTTAATCAGGTAATTTTTACAACAATGCCAACAATTAGTTCGATCAAAGCAAGAGAAAT
>CAYSSL010000023.1:0-7986 GCA_964433715.1 uncultured Candidatus Saccharibacteria bacterium
GCACCCGCCTGTCACGCGGGAGGTTGCCGGTTCAAGTCCGGTCGACCGCGCAAAACAAAAAACTCAGCATCATGCTGAGTTTTTTGTTTTTATTTACAGATAATCAAATTCGCGAAAAACATTTTCAAACAATTTTAAAACCCTTTTGGCTTCTCGTTGGGTCAATTCATAACCAGCCTCATGAGCAATAGTGTTACGAATTTTATGAGCCTCCCAAGCATCGTTAAGAGTATCAAAATCGCTAGGCTCAATACTTTTTAGACGTTCGCCAAGATTATCTCCCCGATAACCCATCTTCTGAATAATAGAATCTAAAATTGTGTCCGCTTCTAAAATAGCCAGCTTCCAATCGGAAGGATTGGTTGAGTTTAAATTACCCATAATCTTATTCCAAACAACATCTTCTTTTGCCACACTGGTGGTTTGAGCTTGGTGTACTGCCTCTTTTCTGGCTTCTTGTTCAGCTTTGCGCAAAGCGGCTTTTTTATTATGAAAAATAATCGCCAAGAAAAGAAAAAGTACACCGGCGGTAAACCAAACTACTTTGACCATAAAAATAGTTACAACAGAAAATGTAAACAAATCTACAATCCACCCATACAACTTATCGTAAATATAAATTGGATTAAGAAATATCATAGCTATTAACCTTGTTCTATTATTTTACCTAAAGCAAATAAATTATCCTCACCAAAGTGAGGGCCGGTTAGTTGCACCCCTATCGGCAAACCAAGCTTGGTCTTTCCAGCTGACACCGACATCGCTGGTACGCCCGCCAAATTGATCGGTACTGTGAAAATATCTTCCAAATACATTTGCAATGGATCATCCACCTTTTCACCAATCTTAAAAGCTGGAGTAGGAGCTGTTGGCGTCAAAATTATATCCACCCCACCACCATCTTTAGCAAAAGCGGCTAGATAGTCGGAACGAATTAATTCTCGCACTGCCGTCGCCTTACCGTAATAAGCATCATAATAACCAGCCGACAATACATAAGTACCAAGAATAATGCGACGCCTTACCTCCGCCCCAAAACCGGCGCCTCGAGAATTCATATACTCCTCTAATAAATTTTTACCCTCTTTAAGCGAACCATAGCGAAGACCATCAAATCGCCCCAAGTTAGTTGAACTTTCAGCGGGCATTAGCACATAATAGCTAGCTAGAGAGTATTTAAGATTGGGTAAACTGACTGGTTTAACAGTGTGACCAGCGGCTTCTAGCTTTTTAAGTGTGTCATTAAAAACAGTCATTACTTCAGCATCTACACCCTCCGCCAAAAAATCATAAGGCACACCAATAGTAAATCGGTTTGGGGTAGCAACTTTTTGTGGATCAATGCTGGTTGCATCGTTAATATCTTGACCAGCAATCGCCCGATATAAAATTTCCGTATCAGCCACGGTTTTAGTGATCGGCCCAATCTGATCAAGAGAGGAAGCCATAGCCATTACACCATAGCGCGAAACCGTGCCATAAGTCGGTTTTAAACCAACGGCACCACAAAAAGAAGCGGGTTGACGAATAGACCCACCAGTATCAGAGCCCAAGGCGGCAGTTGCCATGTCGGCCGCTACCACCGCCGCTGAACCGCCAGATGAACCCCCAGGGACACGCGTCTCATCATGAGGGTTTTTGGTCGGTCCAAAAGCAGAATTTTCAGTCGACCCCCCCATCGCAAACTCGTCCATATTGGTACGACCAACAAAAACCACTCCGGCTTTTTTTAGCTTATCAACAACTGTCGCATCATAAACGGCTCGATAATTCTCTAAAATTTTTGACGCCCCACTAGCTATTTCACCCTTGATTAAAATATTATCTTTTAACGCTATGGGAATACCAGTCAAAACCGACCCTGTTCCCGCCGCTATCATCGCATCAGCGGCCGCGGCCTGATCCCTGACATTGGAATAAATCCCCAAATAAGCATTGAGGGTAGGATTTTTATTTTCAATTTGAGACAAATAATGTTCAGCCAATTCCACCGCAGAAATTTCCTTTTGTGATAAAAGTTTAGAAGCTTGCTCAATCGTTAAATTTTTTAACAAATCGTTAGCCATTATTAGGATTCAAAATCTTTTTGACTTCCAATAACCCACGCTTAACACGGGGGGCTTCAGCTAAAATAGCCTCAGTAAATTGGCGTGAGGGTCTTGGGTTGCCATCGGCCCTCATTACGTTTTTTACCAAACCAAGATCTTGCTTTTCGGGAGCCAAAGCTGGCGCCGACGACAATTCGGAAATATAGTTCAAAATAGAACCCAAATCACGCTGCAGCTTAGTTTTTTCAGCTTCAGACAAGGCAATTCTAGATAAATCAGCCAATTGTTGAACCTCATTTTCTCCAATCATAGAGCCATAATAACACCACCAAACTTATTTGACCATTTTCAGAAACTCCGCTTCAGATAATATTTTTACCCCCAAACGCTTAGCTGCCACTAGTTTAGACCCAGCATTTTCACCGGCAATTAAATAGTCGGTATTCGCCGAAACAGAACCAGACGGTTTAGCTCCCAACTGGCGGGCTAAACTTTTTGCTTCAGTCCGGCCCAAAGATTGCATTGTACCCGTAAAGACAATAACCTTGTCTAAAAACACATTGGCTGATTTTGCCAAGATTGGCTTTATCACCTCTACTTCGGCTAACAATCGATCCAAAATTTTAGTATTTTTCTGATCGCTAAACCAATTTTTAATAGACAGCGCCACCACCTCACCAATACCATCAATTTTTTCTAGCTCCGCCAAACTAGCCGTTCTTATTTTTTCAATTGACGTAAAACGAAAAGACAAAAGATTAGCTGTTTCTTCACCGACTTGCGGTATAGACAAGGAAGTAATCAGACGAGGCAAAGGTACCATTCTCGCCCGATCAATTGACTGCACTAAATTTTCAGCCGATTTTTCACCCAACCGCGGCAAACTAGCTAGATCACCTATTTTCAAAGTAAAAAAATCTGGAAAATCTGCCACTAAATGCTGGTCCAAAAGCAAATCAACCACTTTTGGACCTAGACCATCAATATTAAAAGCTGATTTACCAACAAAATGATATAACTTTCGCCGATGTTGGATGGCGGTATTTTTATCTACTGCTTTCCACGCCGCCTCACCAGATACCCGCCTAATTAAACCGATATCAGGTAATGACTTAGGAAATTTAAAGACGACCTCTTGACCGGTTCTCATCTCGGTTAAGACTTGAACAATGTCGGGTATAACATCGCCCGCCTTTTGAATAACCACGGTATCGCCTATACGTAGATCCAAACGTCTAATTTCATCTTCATTGTGCAAGGTCGCCCGCGAGACAGTAGAGCCAGCCACCAAGACTGGCCGCAAACAAGCCACTGGGGTAACCACCCCTGTCCTGCCCACCTGAAATATAATATTCTCCACCACTGTTGTGGCTTGTTCAGCGGCAAACTTAAGGGCAATCCCAAAACGTGGCGACTTGCCAGTATAGCCCAACTTATTTTGCAACAAACGATCATTTACTTTTACCACCACCCCGTCAACCAAATAAGGTAGAGAATCTTTTTTCTTTTCCCATTTCTTCCAAAAAGTTATTACTTCATCAACCGTAGAACAAAATTGAAAATTAGAATTAACCTTAAACCCCAATTCCGACAAAAGCTTAAGTTCTTTTTCCTGAGTAATTGGCATAGGAAAATCGGCGCTCGCCAAATCATAAATAAAACTAGACAAATTACGCTCAGCTACTACTTTTGGATCAAGTTGACGAATAGTCCCAGCCGCAACATTGCGCGGATTGGCATACAAAGGTTTACCGTCCCTTGCTTGTTCTTGATTGAGTCGGTCAAATTCTTTTCGTCCCATCCAAATTTCCCCTTCTACCACAATAGTTACAGGTTTTTCCAAACGCAGTGGTATAGACTCAATCGTCCGAACATTAGCGGTAACATCTTCTCCCACTAAGCCATTACCACGAGTCGCAGCGGTAACCAATAAACCTTTGTCATAAGTCAAAACTATTTTAAATCCATCAATTTTCAACTCCACGGTATAATTTGGCACTTGACCGCCCTGACGATATACCCGAGCATCAAAGGCGCGAATATCCTCCTCGGTAAAAGCATCATCAAAAGACCACTGACGTATAGTGTGGCTAACTTTTTTAAAAGCCGACAATGGCTCTCCTGCTACTCGTTGAGTAGGAGAATCGGGGGTAATTAACTCCGGCCAAGCTTTCTCTATATCAGACAGCTCTTTCTTGAGAGAATCCAAAGCGGCGTCTGACAATTCTTGTTTGTCTAGAACGTGGTACAAGTACCGATGCCGATTTATAGTTTCGCGCAATTTAGCCACCCTGACCTTGGCTTCGTTTTTATTCATACCTATACTCTAACCTCTGCCGTCTTATGATTCAACAAATATTTAATTACCACTATCAAAACGGTATATTTCACGAGCCACGGCCCGCGGGTGGTCGACTTCGCACATATTATAACCTCTAGAGGTCACATGTAGACCCTCCATGTCAACACGAACCATTACATCGGCACAGGCATCACTGTCCTCTTCTGGCACCACCCTAAGAGTATAGGTACCTGAGTTAAAACTAGTATCTCCTGACTCCAAATCAACACAGGGTAGATCAAGATAAGCATCAGGACTACTTGGCGGATTGACCGTACGGCCCGCTTCTGTTGTTACAATTCTCCCAAAATAATTATTACGGTAACCATAATCGGCACATTCTGCACCGGCATTGGCCGCATAGTAAGCCGCCTGAGTTTCCCGACCAATGGAAGACAAGATTAGTTGCTTAACAATAATATTAGCCAAAAGAATACCACTAATAGAAACCACACTCGCCACTAAAACGGCGTATAAAATTACGAATCCTCTTTGGTTTTGTGGTTTATTTTTTTTCATCTGTGATTAAAATACTATATCTTCCCCGCCATCATCACCACCACCTTCATCGCCAGCTGATTCGTAAAGTAAGGAATTTAAAATAACGGTAGATATTGAAAGTGGTACTAATTGATTTTTATTATGCCAGACTACAGATGATGTTATTTTTGCGGCTTTGTGTCCGACGGCTTCCTCAACCACAATTCGTCTAGAAAATAGTGAAGCATTTTCTTCGCCCGCGTTATCATGAGTATACAGCCCATCATCTGGATCAACATAAAGCTGACAAGCTAAATTTTCTATATCCGAACAACTATCAATAATACTGGTATAATCTATTGCACAACCATCGTCTAAACAGTCTTCTAAGCCTGATAGCCAATCAGCTGGGTCCACCTCCACCCCTGCCATAATCGCATCAGCTTCAATTTGATCGCGGTGATTAATAACCAATTCAACACCCTCCTGAGCCAGAAAATAAGCAATGACTTGATTTTTAGCGTAATTACCATCGTTGATCGCTCGCGCTAAAAGAGCTAGCGGGGCAATGACCGCAAACACCAAAATCAAAATTGCGACAAAAGTCTCAATCAGGGTAAAGCCTTGGTTTTTATTAATATTTCTCATAGACACTATTTATTGCGCTGAGACAAGGTGGTTTGTAATAAAAATTCAGTCTGACGGCCCTCCTTGTTGGTAGCCGTACCATCGACCACGATGGTCACCTTGGTCGGGGTCTCATTGGCACGAATAAATTCCAGACGATCAATAAATATTTCGTTGTCTGAAGTCAGATCGGAACACTCTCCACCCACACACTCTTCTAACACCCCTCGCTCTTCATCTAGCTCATAACTAATAGTTTTATCAAGAACATAATCACCGTCAGCATTTACAATATAGCTGTCAAAAGTAAATTTGTTGCCATCGTCGTCATAATTTTTTCCTTCCCTAATTTGCAAAGTCATAGTATCCATCGCCAAATTAAGGTTATCAATCACTGCCCGATTGGTCTGAGTTTTACGATAAATATCCGCCAAAACAATAAAAGAACCGCTGGTTATTAAAGTTACAATGGCAAAAATTGAAACCGAAACCATAAGCTCAACCAAAGTAAAGCCTTCATTTCCCCTTCTGTTTAAGTTTTGTCTAGAGGAAACAATCATGGCGTTTCAACATTAGAGACACTTATTTGACCATTTTTAAATATTCTGACCACTTTTTCTTTTTCCGATTTAACAGTTTTAAGATAAATCTCGGCCTGACTAATACTACAATCGTCACCGCCCTCGGTACATATTTTAGCGGTTAGATTGGGTCTGGTGTAAGTAGTGGTAATATCGGCAAGTCCACAGTCATCGTCGGCACATATTTTACTAACCATTATACCGTGCAACTCATAAGTGTCAGAGTTTTCTCCTTCATCAAATATTTGATCCACATCTTCGTCCGTATAAAGCAAAATATCCGAACTATCTTTGGCAAAATATACTCCATAGCTAGGGCGAGCTTCTATCTGGTTTAAAGGTATCTTGCCCCCCGAAGCATAGACTTGCGCCGTACGCACCGTAATTGCCACCTCCTGCGCCACCAAATCAAGACCAGACCGATCGCGGAACTGCGGAATATACATAATAACAATCGCTGTCAAAGTTAAAACGATCGCCATAACGACCATCATTTCAAGCATAGTAAATCCTTGTTGAAAATTTTTAGCTGGCAAGAGGTGTACCATGAATAGCTAAAACAAAGCCAATAATCGCTCCTAAAACCAAAAATGGAGCAAAGGGTATTTCACTCTTCATAGAGAAAGACTTGAGACGTGTCGGCAAACTAGGACCAATAACAATAAGAGACAAGCCTACTACCGCCCCTGAGACGAAGGCGACCAACAAAGCTAAAAGTGAGACTTTTATACCCAGCCATAGACCAATACCAAAGACTAGTTTGGCATCACCAAAACCCATCAAACGACCTTTGGAAAAGTGCCACAGGAGCCAAAAAAGTCCAAACAAAATACCACCAGAATATACTCCATGGAGAGCCCAAACCATTTCCCGACCAGCAAGACTGGCATCAACAATAAAAGGTGTTGCCACTGCGAGTATCATAAAGGAATATACCAACTCGTTAGGAATTATTTTGTGGCGCAAATCATAAAAAGCAATCACCAAAAGCAAGCTAGCAATACCGGCATTCCAAATGAAAAAGCGGAGGGAAGCAAAGGGGTAATAACCTTCAAAGATATTAACCGCTTGTAAGGCAATAAGCACAAAAACAACCGCGGTAATTATTTCTACCACTACATACTGAAACGATATTTTGCTACTGCAACCCTTGCAGCGACCCCCCTGCCAGATAAAACTGATAACCGGTATTAGCTCCTCCCACTTTAGTTGACGCTTACAAGACAAACACATCGACCGGCCATTTAAACTTTTGCCAGTGTTATAACGCAATATAACTACATTTAAAAAACTACCCACAATAAGACCAACAATGGCCGAGGCTAAAAGAATAGCTAGTTGTTCCATGGCTGTTGAGTACCGGCACTATTAGTAAAGTTGAGCCAAATCGTCTTTTCAGTTATATCCCCGCTTTCTTCGTGAACAGCTTTCAAAGTAACAGGGGTAAGGAAACTGATTGGGTTAAAACCTGATTTTTTGTAAAAACGGATATGAGGATTGGTGCCGTCATTTAATTTTGTAATATCGGTAGTACAAATAGCATCACTATATTGAGTTTGGCTACTGCAATACTTTATGTCAAACATCTGGCTAACCGACCAACCAACAATAGAATATGAGACACCAGAATAGTTGGTTGTGACCGAGGCGCGCTGTTGTGAATAAACATTGTTGACCGTACAACCACCGCTTGGAATATTGTTACAATTTAGACCTACGGAGCAAGAGGCCGGCTGTGGACCATTACCATCGGGGTCATAGCTAGATTGGCAGGAAAGGGAGAATGCGTTTCCTTCTGGACAGTCCCCACCCTCACAGCCGTCGCCATCATCAAAGGTTACAGTTACCGTCTTGTTAGCGTTATTTACCCGAACACTACAAGTTTGACTGGTTACCGAGTCACACCCCG
>CAYSSL010000024.1:0-7983 GCA_964433715.1 uncultured Candidatus Saccharibacteria bacterium
TATTATACACCTATATAGTAGATTTGTCAATCGTTACATTTATCCTCTTTCTTTCCTCTAACCCCTTTAAAGCACCTGTTATCACATCACCCAAGGTAGCTTGCGGAACAAAACCTAGCGCTTTAATTTTATCGGAATTTATAGTGTATACCTGTTGGTTAATTGTATTTTCTTTATTTATCTTAATTTTAGGCATTACCCCATTGTGTTCAATCGCCTTAACTACCTCTTCCAAATTAGTATTGAATGAAGTTAGGTTGTAGGGTTGCCCTTTCATTTTCTCAATATTGGTAATAGTAAAAATGACAGCGGCCGCTTCGTCATCGAGGGCCAAATATGTTTTTGGGTTGGTTAGGGCACTCTCAAACAAAGTGGTCGTCATGCCATACACCGACCGGATACAGAGCATATTAATAATTGTTTCGTAACGAAAGGCTGGATTATAGCCCACCAAAGTCGCCGACCGCAAAGCACAGGTATTAAAAGTTTCATCATTAAGACCAAGAATGGCCTTTTCAGCTTCATATTTAGATACACCATATGTTGAAAGCGGTTCTTTTGGTGCATCTTCTTTTAAATCTTCCCCTCGGCTGTACATACTAACTGTTGATTGATAAATAAAAGTTTGCACCTTATGGGTTTTGCACAATTCCGCCGTTTTAATAGCCGCTTGTTGGTTTACAATCTTACACTCGGCGTCTTTGCCTTCTCGGTTGGTTGAGAACGCGTCCACAATTGCCGCCAGATGTACCACCACTTCAGGCCGGTGTTCAGTCAGCGCTTTTTCAAATTTTTCATAATCACGAATATCGGCATTTTCCCATTCGGTCATAACAATATTTGGGAAAGAATTGACCAGAGGCATAATATTTTCCAATTTACTTTTGGAAAGATTATCGTGAATGATTATTTTAGCCTCTGGGTATTTTAGAGCCAGACTTTTTGAAACACTATAACCAATATAGCCAGCCCCGCCGGTTATTAGGATACTGGTAACCTTTTTTGACTGATCAATTTTCTGAATTTCCATAAGCCTAGATTATATAAACTTTATATTGGTTTAACAATTTAACTGTTCGATATTTTTTTAGTCAAAACTACAATAAAACGATAACGAGAAAGAAACGGTCTAAAGGGATAATCCAAGAAAGATACCAACTTAAATATAGGCCACGTTAAACGCAAAAGCCACAAGCGTCCATTTTTGGCGTCTGTTATGTTGGTCAGTTTGTCACCCATTATCTTACTCTTATTTTTACTATTTAAGCACTGGTCCAACCAGTCCATAAACAAAAGAATGGCCTCCTCGGCGGGATAGGAAAATTTGTGAAAATAAACTGACCCCCATATTGAGGGGCTAAAACGTCGTAAAAAATTTTCTTTAGTCTCTTCAAAAGTAAAGCCCCTCGCCTTTCGACCCAGATTTAAATAATTTCTTAAACAACTAACCCAAGAGTGATCAGGTGTATCAGTTAAAGTGATTACAAGCTTACCGTTAGGGTTAAGCATCGCCTCTAGTTTATTTATGGTCTCTTGGGGTTCGCTAAAATAAAAAAAAGTGTCTACAACAGTAATAAGATCAAAACTTTTAGTCTCTACTTCTGCCCAGCTAGTACTTACCTCTTGTCCCAATAATTGAGAGGCTTGTTTGGCTACTTGTTCATCAATCTCTAAATAATCCCAAGTAGTAGCATAAGTTTTATAGGCGAGTGCCAACGCTCCGGTGCCAGTACCAATATCTAAAGCCTGATTAAAAGGCTGGTGATTCTTTCTAAAAAACCCAATGATTTCTGACAGTTTAGAACTCTTGCCCAAATGATAACGCGCCACAACAAGTGGCCAAGCTTCTGCCATAATTAATTTTTATTTTTATCTAAACTCTCTAAAATGCTCTTATATTTAGCGACGCAAATCCGCAAATCATATTTACCAATAGTGAACGCTCTAGCCTTTTTACCCATTTCTTCCCTCAAAGCTGGTTGTTTAATTAAAGATAGAAGTCTAGCCTGCCACTCGGCGGTGGTTTTCACTAGATAACCGTTGATTCCGTCTGTGACCACATCTCGGTTAAGCCCAACGTCGTCGGCCACAATCGGCAAGCCCATACTGGCGTAAAGAAGCATTTTATAGCCCAACCGCCCTTTATTGAAATCGGTGTTATCAAGAGGCATCACACCAATATCAAATGCCGACAGATATTCTACCTCCTTTTCTTCGGACCAAGGAATATTGACCACCTTAACCCCCGGAAATTCCACCGGCGAACCAGCAATATTGTGAAATTCTACATTTGGAACCTCGCCCGCTACTGCAGTTAGCGGCTCCTTGATTAGGTCTAAGAGATAAGAAGTCATCGGCGTACCCAACCAACCAATAACAATTCGGTCGTCATTTTTTGTGTCCCGCGGAAGATATTTGTTGGTATCAATCGGGGCCGAAATAACTTCCACTCGCTGGTTATGTTGGCGGGCAAATTGTTCTAGATAAGAATTTTCCGCAATGACAACCTTGGCCTTTTTAACTAAACGCAAAAATAAACGGCGGCGATACCAAAAGATAAGTTTGAGGATAAGAGATTTTTTATTAACATCGGGTGATGTCTCCCAAATTGCATCGTCAAATTCATAGATAAAATTTGAATTAACCAACCGCAGAAGATAAAAGAGACCGAAAGGCAAAACATCTTTTTGAACCACTACAATATCGTAATGACGAGCCGACAAAACATCGCGATAACGTAATAAAAAACGACCAAGAATATAGAGACAAATTTTAACTCGGGGCCAAATCTTAGTATCTTGTAATAGGATTTTTAACCGCTCTTTAACTGGGCCAGTGATTAAAGGTTTAATGGTACAACTAATCCCTTCCTTTTCAAAAAAAGGCACAAACTGATAAACGCGGATCCGGCTAGAAGGACCATTTATATCATATTGAGTTAAAAATAAAACTTTGAGTTGTTTAGCCATATGACAAAGAGATAAAATCCACCTAAAAATTGGACTGGTCTTTAATTATATATGGATCCTTATGTTGCTCTTTATAATAAGTCCTCATGAGCATTTCCGCTAAAATACCCATACCCAGTAGCTGGACCCCGACAATAATCAACATTGCCGCCAAAATCGGTAAAGGAGTACGAGATAAAGAAACGTCTAAATCAATTTTAAACCATAAAGCCAGCCCGGCGGTAATGAGACCTAAAAAACCAGCACCAAGACCTAACCCGCCAAAGAAATGGATTGGTCGGTCTAGATAATTGGCCATAAACTTTATAACCACCAAATCTAAAATAACCTTAAAGGTACGTGACAAGCCATATTTTGTTTTACCGGTATAGCGGGGTCGATGATTCACTTTTATTTCCGTAATGCGAGCTCCCTGCCAAGCGGCATAGGCGGGAATAAAACGATGCATCTCGCCATATAAACTTATATTTTTTATGACCTCTCGGCGGTAAGCCTTGAGGGAACAGCCATAATCGTGCAATTTTACACCGGTAATAAGGCGAATCATATAATTGGCCAACCAAGACGGTAACTTGCGGGTAAATAACTTGTCATGGCGAGCATAACGCCAACCCGACACCACATCAAAACCTTCATTTATCTTGGCAACCAGATGGGGAATATCTTGAGGATCATTTTGCAAGTCCGCATCCATCGGAATAACAATCTCCCCTTGAGCCAATTTAATACCAGCAGACATAGCGGCCGTCTGACCGAAGTTGCGCCTAAAATTTATTACTTTGCATTTATTGTCTGATTTAGCGAGACTATTTAAAATCTCAGCGCTTTTATCAGAAGACCCGTCATTGATCCACAACAATTCATAGTCATAGGCTAAATCATTTAGAACTGCCACTAGTTCATTGTAAAGCTTGTATATATTGTCCTCTTCGTTATAAACAGGCAGGACAACTGAAATCAGTTTGATAACACTATTATCCATGACTTGAGGTCAAAATTAACATATAAATATATCTTAAACAGACAAGCCTAGATTAGCACAAAATAACCCTTTGGCTAGTCGTAAAATAACCCCATCCCCTTTTCCAATTTAAAACAACACTCACTCTTATAAAAACCAGACTAGTCGTTTACGAGCCAAAACTTCCTTTATTTCAAAGTCTCATTAGACACGAGGCCGACGGGCTTCAAACAAAAGGCCGAAAGAAAACATACCAGGCCAAAGCCAATCAAGCCAAGCGAATCGACCCAAGGGGTATATGTAAACTTCTGAAAAATACTTCTCTAGTAAAGTCTTTAATTCAGTCCGAGAAAAATGATTAATGTGGGTTGGATCAGACAACGGTGTCCCCCTTTTCTGCCCCCTAAACAAACGAACTCGGTTGGCTAAACTAAAGGCATTAGGCACCGAGCCGAGTAATATTCCATCAGTCGCGAGAGCGGCAACTATTTTCCCCAAAACTATTTCGGGATAATAAAGATGCTCTAACACCTCAGCCGCCACCGCCACATCAAAAGGGCCAGTCACCACCCCAGACCAGTCACCAGTTAAATCAAGAGACTTAGTTTTAATTCCAAGTTTATGTTCCGCCCGTTTTAGGGCCTGTTCGTCAACATCAAGACCCAACACCTCATTCCCCTCAGCATAATAACGGGTAAGTTCTCCATCGCGACAGCCAATATCTAAAATCTGTCGAGACTGACCAATCCGGCTTTTTAAAAATTGTCCACGTTTATCTCCAAATAAGACATAATCTTCTCCCCTCCTTTTTTCGTGGTGCTGACGATATATCTCTCCTAATTCGGTCATCGACGCATTATATCATATATTTTTTCAGCCAAAACTTGGAGACTATGATGTTCACGAACATATTTTACACATTCTTCAGGGGCAGGATATACTCCTCCTTCCAAAATTTTAATCAGGGCCGAAGCCAACAACGAAGCATCGGCTGCTTCAATTTTTACAACCGGAGCATCGGCAAAAGCTTGTGATGACACAATAACAGGAATACCACAAGCCAAAGATTCTAAAACCGTCTTGTCGTAGTTACCATCAGCTGTCAAATTAACAGTCACCAAGGCTTGTCGAAACAATTGTGGTGTATTCTCGTATGTCTGTGGCCCCAGAAACACCAGCTCGCCGTCGGCGATATAATTAAAATATTTAGTGCGTAACGGTGCTAAATACGCCTCGTCAATCGGTCCAACAAGCTCGAGTCTGGCAACCGGAAAAAAATGTCGCACCTGATCGTAAGCATCCAACAAAATATCTACCTTCTTGGCTTTAGCTATACGTCCTTGAAAATAAATGAGCGTAGACTGTTTAGTTGTAGCCAGTTCTGGTTGGAAAATATTAGTATCAATACCGGCCGGCATTCGGACCGCTTGTCGGTAACGAGCGGTATAAGCAAACGGCGAAGTATGCATTAAAACATCAACGATTCTAGCGGCAATTTTTAAAGCCCAACTCCCCACAGTGTGGTTGTACCACAAACCCATTTTTTTACCCATAAACCACCAAACCGGACCAGCCCAAACTATATACTCGGCATTCATATGAACAAAGACAGCGTCATAATCATTGCCCTTTTGTACGATTAGACGATAAAAAGACAATAGAGCACTACCCTTGGCCACTAAGCGTCTTAGGCCAGCGACAGGCCAACCAGTCTTCGGCTTACCCAGCGAATAAACTTTTATGTGGTCAGGCAGGTCATAGTCCCCTTGTTCTAGGCAAATGACTGAAATCTTTTCGTAGTGACCAGATAGTTCCCTGAGCCAACCATGAAAAAAACCGAGCACTGGATCATTTCTATCAACCTTCTGGGTAATTATGAGTAACTTCATATTAAATTAGTGATCGCCAGAGGCTTGTGACCGTCCCGGCATAAGTTTTAAAATCGGCAAAATCATTCGGTATAAAATCTTTAGCTTCAGCTCGGAGTACTCCCCCAGCCAATTCTTCAGCACTCTCACCGATCCACCCGAGTGCTTCTGACATAATACCAACCGGACGAGAGACTACAGGTAATCCAGCAGCGGCCGCCTCGGCCAGCACCAATCCATAACCCTCATAACGTGAAGTATGAAGAAAAACATCGGCTGTTTTATATAAAGATAAAAGATCGGTCTGCCAACCCAAAAATATAATATGCCGATCTAAACCTAAACTTTTTGCCAAAGCTATCAGTCGATTTTGTTCCGGTCCTGTGCCAGCTATAACCAATCCTAATTTTGGTTCCGACTTTAAAGATGAGCGTAAAACTTCAAAAGCCAGTGGATAGTTTTTCTCCCTAGTTAGGCGACCCACCATAAGAATAATTTTAGTAAACTGAGGATAGCGATCGTGTAAATTATATAAAGGTTTACCCTCTCTTAAATTTCTAGTATCAACAAAAATAGGTAAAACAACAGCGGGTCGCTGAAGCAGTACTCTGGCACGTGCAATAGACGACCTAATCCTTTCCGACACCACTCTTACACTAGCCGCCTTCGGCAAAAGAAAACGCGCCAGCTGCGCCCGCCACCAATGACCAAACGACGAGCTTTTAAAATCTGAACTAAAAAGATCGGTATGAACTTGGAGCTCAAGTGGCACCGACAAGTAGCGCGCAATTAGCCAAGCCACCAACCCAACCAGAAAAGGATCCTGAGCAGTAACAACATCGGCCAACTGTTTTTTCCCCAAACAATAGCCCAGCCACAAACGACCTACTTTTAAATGACCACCGGTTGCCCAAACTGTAACCTTATCTGACAGTTGAACGGGGCCACTAGCTTTTTTAGTAAAAACAATAACTGCCAGAGCATCAACTTTGTCACCGTAAGATAATATCCGCCCCGCCACCACCGACCGAGGGTCCAGTATCTTATCATCAGTTGAAAACATTAGAACTTTCATTGCAATTTAAATATTTTTTCTAGTTCAATCATCATAGCTTCAACGGTAAACTTTTTAAGGACATTCTTTCCGGCGCCAACAAAACGTATTCGATCATCACCTTTTTTAGCTAGCCACAAAATGGCAGACTCAAGCTCGGCCAAATCTCCAGCCTGCACCAAGACACCACTCTCACCCGAAGTTATTATCTCTGGATTACCGCCAACCATAGTCGTCACAACCGGTAGACCAGCATCCATAGCCTCTAAAATCTGGTGTGACAATCCTTCATAACTAGTATTTAACACAAATAAATCAGCGGCGACTAGTTCCTCATACAACTGAGACTGGGACAATTCACCCAAAAGGTGAACAAAACTATCGGCCGATAAAATCTTAACCAAATTCTGCAGTTTTTCTTCATCTGGTCCACCACCAGCTAGACGTAAAGAAATATCGGGTAAAATCTTCCGCAGATTAACAACAACGTGGATCAATTCCTCAAATCCTTTCCATGGTACAAGTCGACCAGCCGACACAACAGTAAAACCAGATAATCCAAGTTTTTGTCTCAGATCCTCTCGACTATTGGTTTGTTTGTGACCTTCAAAAACGCTGTAGATCACCTTTATCTTTTCTGAACTAAGGCCCCACTTTTCTAATATACCTTTAAAATAATTGCTTGGCACAATCACTACTTCTGCCCGATTGGCCACACCAGTTTGGATTAATTTTAGGAAATAAACCAATAGACCAAAACCTCTTAAACGGCCAGCGAAATCGTCCAACTTGTCTGTCACCCCAAATCGCTGAACTCCTTGCTCCCAAGCATAGTCCCCAGCCACACGCAACAGAAAACGACAGCGAGCCAGCCGAGCCGCCAGCAAAGCTGGCAAACCAACGGATAATGGGTCCAGAGCATAAACAATATCTGCCCGCCGAGCTGCTCTATAAACTAGCCAAGCATATTTAAAATGTCTAATTATTTTTGGTAAATGTCGAACGGTGGAAAATTTGACCAACTCAATAGTAAAACCTCTAACTTGCAACTCTCGTTCCAAGAGAGCACTGTAGGTAGCTGGACCACCGATCTCCGGTGGATAAAGAGGGGTAGCAATAACTATTTTCATA
>CAYSSL010000025.1:0-7729 GCA_964433715.1 uncultured Candidatus Saccharibacteria bacterium
AGATAAACACCCACCGTAAAACGCTTGTCGTGATCGGGACCAACCTCCTTTAGTACCTCGTAAGAGGGTGTCACCCCTTCTACTTCTTGCGCTTTTTCTTGAAAAAAACTTTTAGCATCTTGCCATAGGTTTTTGGCAATTATTTCTTTCATTAAATAGAGAAGATTGTCAGTAATAAACTTGGCCGCTACGTCATAACCTTGATCAAGATAAATCGCCCCCACCACCGCTTCAAAAGTGTTGGCCAAGATATATTGGCGAGCCCGACCAGTGTCTTTGGCTTCGCCTTTTGATAACAGGAGGTATTCATTTATATTTAAATTCTTAGCGGCATCAGACAAAGTTGTAGTATTTACCAAAGCGGCTCGATAGGCTGTCAATTCGCCTTCGGGCTTGGTGGGAAAAGACTGATACAAGAAATTGGTGACCACCAGCTCAAGCACGGCGTCACCTAAAAATTCTAGACGTTCATTGTGATCTTGCTTCCAGCTTCGGTGCTCATTTAAATAGGACCGATGGGTAAAAGCTTGGATCAACAGGTCTTTATTAGAAATATTAACACCAACAGCTTCAGCAAACAGCAACGGATCGGGATTCATTTTAGATTTTTATTTCCTTTCAATAATAAGTTTTATACCTTTGGTTACAAACGGTAAAATATCGTCGTACATTTTTAAATCAGGTATTTCTTCTATTTTAAACCAGCGACCATCGTCTAAACCACCTTTATCTTCGCCCAATTTCAAATCAGAAAAATTGTCCAAACTACATTCCCCGAGAAAATAGTTGACCTGTTTGCGAATTTTACCTTTCTCAGGATCAGAAGCAATATACTCGTTTTTACCAAGAGGGTCTTTGATCAAAATATCCAAAGATAATTCCTCTTTTATTTCCCGACTCGTTCCCTCTTCTACGGTTTCGCCATCTTCAATATGCCCCTTAGACAAAGTCCAATAACCAAAGATGTCGTGGACCATAGCCAAATATATTCCATCTTCTTTTTGACAATAGACCAGAGCTCCACCTAATTTTTCAATTGGCATCTCTTCGTAGGGCACATCTTTGGGTCGCTTTTTCTTAGCCGGAATATCATATTTTCCGGGCTCACCCATTTCTTTGTAAACGGCTCCCAAGACGCCATTAACAAAGCGGCCACTATTTTCACCACCAAAAGTTTTGGCCAGCTCTATCGCCTCGTTTATCGCCACTCGAGCCGGCACCTCCTTTTTATCACCAAACAAAAGTTCATACAAGCCCAAACGCAAGACATTGCGGTCTACAATAGCAATATGCAAAATCGGCCACTCGGGAGCAGCTTTTTCGATAATCGCATCTAACTTATCTTGTTTTTCTGCTACCCCACTAGCTAAAGTCAAAGCAAAACCAGCATTTTCCAAACCGGGGGCAAAATCGGTAATAACCCGATCTACGATATCGGGTACCTTGGCGGCCGGCTCACTGTTAAAGTCCCATTCAAAAAGGGCTTGCATAGCGATACTCCGCGATAAGTGACGATTGGCCATAAAAAGATCTGACTAAATCAAAAAATTTAACAAGTATTTAAATAACCAACCCAAAAGGGAGGGTTATTTGCCGGCGAGACCAGAAGCGGCTTTTTCCCGCGCCTTTCTTTTATCTTCCTTCTTCTGGACTTTAGCTACCACATCCACCACCTGCTTGCCACGGTAAGTACCACAAGTAAGGCAAGCTCGGTGCCTTAAGTGAGGAGCGCCACATTTGGCGCACTTAGAAAGACGCGGCCCCGTGAGGGCGTGGTGCGACCGGCGATTGCCGGTGTGGGCTCTAGTGTGTCTCATTCGGACTGACATAAAAAATACTATAGCCGAAATCCTCTATAAACGCAAGACTAGCTCTGATTTTTGGGTTTAATAAAAGCCGTGCCTGTCATCTCGACAGTCACGGCCTGTATTTAATTCAATCTAGTCCAAAACACCTTTCCATCTCCATCCCCGCAAAGGCAAACTCGGGGGAGGTCTGGGCCAGATGTCGCACCACGGCGACAGCAGAGTCAAAGTGAAAACTATTCCTCTCTGTCCGGAATATATTCTCCAAGACCCAGCTTACCGACCGCCACTCAGGTGGTCCCACCTTCTCTCGGCCATCGATCAAAGGCTCTCGGCGAACCTTCTGCTCAAAATGGTCAGACTGAAAGGAGACTAGATAGAAAAACTTGATATGGTTGGTTTCAGGAATATCTCTCCTGAAAACTTCCACCGGCGTTGGTCCATGGGGAAGTCCCGTCTCCTCCTCGCACTCGCGCCCTAAGGTGGCAAGCGGAGTTTCGCCCCTCTTGGCATTTCCTCCCAAAAATTTCCAGTCTTTTTGGTCGGGTCTGCCTACATAGTCTCGCTCGTAGCGAGCCACCAGTAGATGGGGCACACCAGACAGAGTTGCCGCCGCCGTAAAAGCGGTAAAGTGACTCGCCCTGTTAAATTCTTCTGGTTCGGTCACTAGAATCACCTCCTTTCAAGGTTGACCGATTTAAAATCTTTCAAGAATATATAATCTTTTAGCTATTTTGTCAATTGCCTAAGAAATGACTGTCGGTGAACAGACGAGGGACCCTTCTTTTTTAGAGCGAGATAATGTTCTTTGGTACCATAACCTTTATGACGACCAAAGCCATAAGCGGGGTATTTTTGGTCTAATTTCTTCATTAGACGGTCACGACTAACTTTTGCCACCACCGAAGCTAGGGCAATAACAAACTCTTTTTCATCCCCTTTTATAATTGTTGTTTGGTGACAATACTGTGCCGGCGCTTTTAGTAAACCATCAAGACGAATGTCACATTCACAAGGTTCAATTGGTATTTTGTCTAAAACTTTATTTATTCCTTTTTTTATGGCGGCGGTAATACCAATGCGATCTATCAACGAGGCGGTAGTGTGCGCATGGCTAAAATAAATTTGGCCTTCTTTTTTAAGCTCGACCATTTGGCTAAACATTTTTTCTCGCGCCGACTCTGATAATTTTTTAGAATCTCTAATATTTTTAGGGAAGAAGGTCTTTTGAAAAACAAGCTGATTAGAAATTGGTACCGCAAAAAGACCGACCGTTACCGGCCCCGCCAGTGGTCCCCGACCAGCCTCATCTATGCCAATTAACCATTTTATGGCCTTCTTTTTTGACACGATAAAATTGTATCACGGCCTCTGGTATAATAGACCAAATGTCTTTCGTCCCTATTAGATAGCTCACGAGTTCGCATCTAACAGGGCAAGCCACCTTATCTTATGTCATTTGTCCACTTACACACCCATAGTCACTATTCCCTTTTGGACGGTTTGTCTAAAATTGATGATTTGGTTAAAAAAGCCAAAACTTTTGGCATGCCAGCTATTGGCCTGACCGATCACGGCACAATGTATGGTGTAATTGAGTTTTACGATAAATGTATTAAAGAAGGAATAAAACCGATTATCGGGGTAGAAGCCTATGTTGCCATTCGTAGCCGCCACGACAAAGAAGCGGGAATTGATTCCAAGCGTTATCACCTCACCCTTTTAGCTAAGGACAATATTGGTTATAGAAATCTTATCAAGCTAACCACCTTGGCCCATATTGAAGGCTACTACTACAAACCACGCGTAGACAAAGAATTATTAAAAGAATGTGCCGAAGGACTGATTTGTTTGTCGGGCTGTCCGGGTGGTGAACTAGCCGAAGCCTTGGCGGTCAACAATTTAGAACGAGGACGAAAAGTGATAGAAGACTGGATTGCGATTTTTGGTAAAGAAAATTTATATCTAGAAGTGATGAACCATCAAGAAGTGGAAAATATAAAAAATATCCACGCTGGCTTAAAAACCTTGGCTAAAGAATATGAGCTGCCATATGTTGCTACTTGGGATTCACACTACCTAGAAAAAAGTGATGCCGAAGCTCAAGACACCCTTGTTGCCATTAACACCGGTTCAGAGGTTGGCAAAAGTGGTATGTCAATGAAAGCTGGCGATTATTCTTTTATTGGTCCAGACGAAGCAGCAGACCTGTATCAAAATTTTCCCGAGGCGGTAGCTAATACTGTAAAAATAGCCGAACGATGTAATGTGGAAATGACCTTAGGCAAATTTGTTTTTCCAGAGTTCCAGCTTGATCAGGGCGAAACCGCCGATAGTCAACTAAAAAAATTAGCCCTAAAGGGTATGGCCGAACGAGGTTTAGCAGACAACGAAGAAGCCATTAAACGTCTTGAATACGAGTTGGGCATTATTGCTTTTAAAGGTTACGCTGGATATTTTTTGGTGGTGGAAGATCTTATACGCTATGCTCGTGAAAATGATATTTATTACAACATTAGGGGTTCTGTGGCGGGATCAATGACCACCTATTCTCTCGGCATTACCAAGCTTGACCCTATTGCCTACCAAATACCGTTTGAACGCTTTCTAAACCCCGAACGTCCGTCGGCCCCCGATATTGATATGGACTTTGCCGACAACCGGCGCGACGAAATTATTGAGTATGCCAAGGGTAAATATGGTGCCGACAAAGTGGCCCAGATTGGTACTTTTGGTACGATGATGGCGCGGGGCTCGGTGCGCGATGTCGCTCGGGCTCTAGGTTACCCCTACTCCACCGGTGACCGTATTTCCAAAATGATCCCTATGGGCTCTCAAGGTATGCCGATGACAATAGACAAGGCCATGACGATAGTACCCGAATTAAAAGAAGCTTACGAAAATGAAAATAATACGGCGATTATTTTAAATCTAGCAAAAAAAATTGAGGGGTCAGCCCGCCATATTTCTGTCCATGCGGCCGGAGTGGTTATTGCCCCCAATCCCCTCCTCCAATATGTTCCGGTTCAATATGACCCAAAAGGTGAATCTATTATTACACAATATGATATGTACTCGGTGGGAGAAGATGGAGTTGGTTTAACCAAATTTGACTTCCTTGGTCTACGCAACCTGTCTATCCTCGCCGACGCGGTTAAACTGGTAGACAAGATTTATCACACAAAAGTAGATCTTGAAACCATACCAGTCGATGACAAAACCACTTTTGCTATGCTCGCCCGAGGTGAAACTGAAGGTCTTTTCCAATTAAACGGCGCCGGCATGACTCGTTGGTTAAAAGAACTAAAACCTACCACCATCCACGACATCAACGCCATGGTGGCATTATATCGCCCCGGCCCAATGCAATTTATTCCTGATTATATTGCCCGCAAACATAACCCTAAACTAATTTCATATCTAGACCCAGCCCTTGAACATATTTTAAAACAGTCTTACGGCGTATTGGTCTACCAAGACGACCTCCTCATTATGGCCCACGACCTAGCGGGCTACACTTGGGGCGAAGTTGATAAATTTCGTAAAGCGGTGGGAAAAAAAATTCCTGAACTCATGGCCGAGCAACGGGAAAAGTTTATTAAAGGTTGTATTGAACATACTGGTTGGACTAAAGACAAGGCGACTGAAGTGTGGACTTGGCTAGAACCATTTGCGGCTTACGGTTTCAACAAAGCTCATTCGGCTTCTTATGGTCGAGTGGCTTATCAAACTTCCTACATGAAAGCTAATTTCTCAGTGGCTTATATGTGTGCCTGTCTGACCGCCGAATCGGGTGATATTGAACAAGTCGCTATTTATGTTGATGAAGCCAAAAGAATGGGTATAAAAATATTACCCCCAGACATTAATGAAAGTTTTGGCTATTTTACAGTGGTAGCGGAGCCAGATAAAACCGTTGAAGACAGTCGGGCTATCCGTTTTGGACTCTATACTATTAAAAACTTTGGCAAGGATATTGGTGATGCGATCGTAGCGGAACGCAAAAAAAATGGGCCATTTAAAACTTTTACGGAATTTCTTGATCGTATTAATCACAAAAACCTAAATCGTAAATCTCTAGAAGCTCTGATCAAATCTGGTGCTCTTGACTCTCTAGGTGAAGAGCGCGGAACAATGCTTGGTAATATTGAAATTGCTTTAGAGTATGCCAAACAAACCATTCACTCTGGTGGCCAAGACTCTCTTTTTGGCATAATGTCCGACCAGACATCTCTACCAACCTTTCGCCTTAAGCCATGTCCACCAATAGAAACCAAAGAACGTCTCGCTTGGGAAAAAGAACTGCTGGGTCTTTATATTTCTGGTCACCCACTAGAAGCTTATCGTGATAAATTTTCACGAGCCGAAAACACTATCAACCACAACAAACACTTACCCGACGGCACCAACACCACTGTGGGCGGGATAGTGGAAGAAGTAAAAGTTATTTACACCAAAAAGGGTGATGCTATGGCGTTTGTAAAAATTGCCGACCTAACCGACAAATTAGAAACCGTATTTTTTTCCGATCGCTACCAAAATTTTAAAGATCTTTTAGTGGCTGACACCTGTCTGGCGTTGCGAGGAAAAATAAATCATCGCAACGGCGAACCGAGTATGATAGTTGATGCGGTAAAAGTTTTGGAATAAAAAAAGCCCCCGCCGGCTATGCCGGCGGGGGCTTTTTTTATTAAGATTACGGTCCAAACAGTGAACCGTCTCTTTCGTTAATTATTAGTTGATAGGTACGCTTGGCAACCACCCCGTCACCAGCTACCGCCCAAACAGTAAAAGTTTTAATTCCCGCCGAACGAGGGGTACCGGAAATTGTCGCTACCCCGTCATAGCCAGAAGCAAAGTAAAGGCCACTAGGTAGGCGACCTTCAACAATAGCCAAACTGACAATGCCGTTTTTATTATCAAGGCGAAGAGATGATAAATAAGGAATACCTTGCATACCACTAGGGATAATCGCTGGATTTATAACAGGAGCGTCTTCGCCATCACAAGATAAATCTTTTATTCTATCTCTGGTAGTAGACTCCACTACGCCACGCCCTTCGGCGGGCAATATGCCTTCGCGAGTCTGAAAGCGAGTAACAGCTCTAATAGTTTCAAAACCATAAAAACCAGTGGCCTGCGGGTAAGTATAATCACCAACAGCTTTCAAAAACATTTGAAGCTCTTTAACCTCTTCATTGGTAGGACCATCTACAGTCAAATAGCGCAAGTCACGACTTATATCAGTACATTCCAAATTCTGAACTTGGTAAATAGCTGACCCCTCTAGGCGCGGAGAGCTCCCGCTGCCACCCTTTGTTAGTTCTTTATACTGGTTCTGTAAACGAGCCAACTCTACCTCTAGTTCCTCTAGAGTAGAAGCTGAGGCTGTAAAAGGCACCAGCATAATGGCGGCCAAGATGACCAGATTTAATATGTTTAGTTTGTTTTTCATCAATTTTATATTTAAACGCTCAACAAGAAATACTCTTTGACCCCTTGAATCTATCACTCTACCATACCATATTTAAAATTTTTTGCAAGAGATGATGATTTTAAAAAATAGGTCTTTCTGCTATGATTAAACCTATGGAAAACAACGAACTTCTGGCCAACAAACGCCACACTTTGGCCCACCTGTTAGCAGCCGCCGTCCTCGAGCTTTACCCCAACACTAAAAATACTATCGGGCCAGCTATAGACAATGGCTTTTACTACGATTTTGAATTTACCTCCCCTCTTTCGGAAAATGATTTGACTACAATTGAAACCAAAATGCGCGAGCTTCTCCCAACTTGGGGCGCTTTTTCACACACCGAAGTTTCGGCCACTGAAGCTAAGACTAAATACACCGACAATTCTTACAAACTAGAACTGATTGAGGAAATAGAACAAAAGGGCGAAACTATTACTTTATACACCGC
>CAYSSL010000026.1:0-7331 GCA_964433715.1 uncultured Candidatus Saccharibacteria bacterium
TCTTTCACCGCAATTTCCGCTCCCCCAACAAAAGGTAGGTAAGCGGTAGAGAAAATAAGGATTTTCTTGGGATTATCGGCCATCAACATTAAGCATACCACGCAAAACGTCTTCTGGTACCTCGGGGGCACTGGGGGCCTTAGGAGGGGCGGCGGGTGGTTTTGGCGGTGTATTCTCAGTAATCCGGGGCTTAGCCACCTCTGGAGAAATAATTTTCTCCTCCTCTTTGGCTAGGGGTTTGGCTTCTTTCATTAATTCACTCAAAGCATCACGTAAAGCACTGCGATTTTTTTCGGTACTTTTGGAATTAGCATCGCTCTTTTCTGTCCGCTGACGCAAATCACTTAGAGATACTGGTCGCCCTAGATTAAGATTGGATTTTGGTGGAGTCTTGGTGGGCGCTTGAACTATGGTTGGCTTAGGTTTAGATGAATTATTTACCACCGGCGTCGGTGTTGAAACTTTAGCCAGAGCAGCTGGTTGGCTTCGCCGATTTTGATCAGAACCATTTGAATGAACCTTGGGCTGGTTGTCATTTTTAACAGGAACAGGAAGGGGTGCTGACTGCATATGCAGTTCGGTTATTTCTTTTTCTACCGCCTCACGCGGTCGAGTATATTGATCTCTTGAGCTTTTTACCACCTCATCTTTAAATGAGACATCGGCTGGAGCGATTGGTGGTAAAGTAACGGCCGAAAATGGCTTGGAACCGACTCCATCAATAGACAGTGACAAATAAATTTGAGCGAAAGCTAGACCCACCATATCTTCTTTCGTAAATGTTGGAAAAAATATTTTTTCAAAAACTTCAGCATCCAAAGGACCAACCCTAAAGGTTACCGTCGTACCAACGTTACCAAACACCGCATCGCGCACCTCCTCGGGCATCTGTTCGATATACTGGTGAGCGATAGTTAAAGACAATTTATATTTACGAGCCTCCGATAAAATATCTGCAAAAGACTCATTGGCAAATGACTGAAATTCATCTACATATAAATAAAAAGGAGGTAGGGTGCGTAATTCAGCATCACTAGCATTAGCGCGCGACATGGCCGCCAAATAAATTTTAGTAATAAGCATTGAGCCAATCAAGTTGGCATTACCTTCCCCAATTCGCCCTTTAGATAGGTTAATGATGACGATTTTTTTATCGTCCATCAATTTACGAAAATCAAAAGAAGAATTTGGTTGACCAAGAATATTGCGAATCAGCGGATTGGACGTAAATTGACCAACCTTGTTTTGAATTGCAGGAGTGGCTTCAGCCGCAAAGCGGTCGGTGTAATTGGCAAATTCATCAACCCAAAACGACCGTACACCGGGATCTGTCACCTTTTCTATCACTTTATTTCTAAAGCTCTTATCAGCAATCATTTTGTTGACCGAAAGCAAGGTTGATCCGGGATACTCTAGTAAAGCCAAAATGGTGTTGTTCAAAATATATTCCATACGGGCAGACCAAGCATCCACCCAAATCTTTTTGAAAGCACTCATTAGTCCCGCTGCCACCAAATGACGCTTGTCCCGACCAATATCCTCCATCACATTAAAAGCGACAGGGTGCTCTAGATCAAAAGGAGCAATATATAAAACATCATTAATTCGTTCGCGCGGTACGTATTCCAAAAGCAACTCGGCTGTTTTACCGTGGGGATCAATAAAACACATCCCCTCACCATTTTTTATATCTTGAATCGCCATATTTTCCAGCATGGTTGATTTACCCATACCGGTTTTACCAATCACATACACATGTTTTGCTCGATCTTCTGACTTAATACCAAAAGGCACTTTCTTGCCACGAAAGTCAGTCTGAGCAAAATAATTGATATGAGGAACTTCTCCCATAAATATGCTATCAGTATAACGCGAGGCGAGATTAAATTGAAGGAAAATTAAATCACTGGCTCATAGACTTCACGGGTGTAAGTATTGGTTGGGTCCCACATCATCCAAGAAGTTAGTCCCAGATCGTAAGTTGCTTTCATTTGAGCCCGCACCATCGCCGGAGTATAAGGCACCGGATAATCAAAATCTTGTAACCAAGGGCGAATCTTACCTTTATTGAAAGTCGGCTTGGTGTAAAGAGCTGGAGTGGTGGAAGATATATAACTACCGCCCAATGTCTGGACAGTGGTTGAAGTGGCAACAGTACGTTTTACCGCTTCCGCTAGAGCGGTATGAATAACTTCATACGGGTGATCATTAGGGTTGGCAAAGCCAGAAAAACCATTGTAATAGTGAGACGGGTAAATCATCGGCGCCACATAATCAAAATGGGGTAAGGTTCTTTCCCAAATTTGGCCAATGCCGACATCCACATAGCTTGAGGTAGTCATACCAAAAACATCAGCTGAAATCATCATACCACTAGGTTTAAGTCTTTGATTTAAATAAGCAAAAAAACTTTCTAAAACTTCTGGTTTAGACCGAGTGCCCGATAAAGGAAAAGAAATATCTCTCATATTGCCGTCGGAGGGAAAACGAATATAATCAAAATTTAATTCATCAACACCTTGTTGGTAAGCATCCTCAGCAATCCGAGCAATATGATCCCACGCCTTTTTAGAACCCGGATCAATATAATTTATTCCTTTCTTGTCAGCCCACAAAATATCTGGGTTACTAGCTTTCTTAACTGCCGTATCGGGGTGACGTTTAGTAAAGGCTGGATCCTGAAAAACCGTAATCCGTCCAATAATATAAATATGGTCACGGTGGAGATTTTCCACCAGATCTTTTAGATTCCCAATCGGGCACCCAGAAGTGGCGTAAGGTACAAGAGTCTCATCTTCAGGTTTAAACGACAAAGTGCCAGTATAATCTTTTAAATCAACCACTACGGCATTTAGTTCGGTCTCTTTTACCAACTTCAATAAACGGTCACGTAAATAAGGTGTGCCTGCAACGCAACTTGTCATATAGACAGCTCTTAATGGTTCGGGGGTTGGTAGGTGGCTAACTTTTTCTACTGTACTAGTTGATGATTTTAATAAAAAACCAGCCGTTGAATAGGTCGGAACTTGATAATTATTTTTAGGACTATTTTCAACAAAAAAATAATAAAATAAAACAGCTGTGGCGACAGCTATTAAACTTATACCAACAATCAACCGCTGAGGCATTTAATTAATTTTTTATTCTTCTCGAGTAATTTCAGCGGATTTTAGCTCAGATTCTGACGTAGAAAAAGATTCTGCAGGAGTTGATGATGGCACTGGTTCATCGTAGTGCTTATTCCTCCTTAAATATCCTTCCTCACCGAGCTCCGAAGCATAACGATTTGAAGTAAAGCCAAACAAAGCAATAAGACCACCCAAAACAATAAAAAAGAAAGTCTTAATACCGTCGGGAAAACCATTAATAAAAGCTAAGAGCATAATCATGAGGCCTAAAATCGCACTGGCGCGATTGCGCCAAATTATATTTCGCATAGTTATTATTTTACTAGAGAATTAGTTCTTTTCAAGATAAGAGCAATTTTGACACTTCTGTTACATCACCTGCACCCATTACTAAAATAATATCGTCTGGACCAGCTAAAGCTGTCGCCCGGTTAGCGGCTAAACCAAAATCAGATACCACCTCCGATTTATTTTGCTGATTGTTAATTTCTTGATTTAAAACTGATGAGTTAATACTACCATCATCGTGCTCGCGAGCGGCATAAATCGGTAATAAAATTATTTTATCAGCAAGCGCTAAAGCTTGGGCAAATTGGAGCAAAAAATCTCTGGTCCGAGAATAAAGATGGGGTTGAAAAACTACCACCACCTTGCCCGCTGTTTTTTCGCGCGCCGCCAAGATTGTCGCCCGCACTTCGTCGGGGTGGTGAGCATAGTCGTCGTAAACCTCAGCCCCACTGTCGGTCTTGCCTTTAAAATCAAACCGCCGCCACGTGCCACTAAAGTCATTTAAAGCTTTGACGGCTACCGACTGATCAATCTCCACCGCGCTCGCTACCGCGAGCGCGGCTTTGGCATCGGCCACCATATGCGCCCCGGGGAATTTCAAAGCCAAATTTTCCGCTTCTATTTTAGAATAATCAATTATTCTGGCTTTTACTTCGGTAAGCACGGGTACAAGGTGAGGGTCCCCAGTGTTACAAACAATATACCCATCGGCCGGCACCCGCTCCGCCAATTCTTTAAACGCTAGCTGGATATCCGCAAGGTCTTTGTAGTAGTCTAGATGGTCTTCTTCTAAATTGGTAATGACCAAAATATTTGGGTAAAGATTTAAAAATGACCGGCGGTATTCACAAGCTTCAGCAATGAAGTATTTACTAGAACCAGCAATAAAGTTCGATTGATAGTCTTTTAGAAAACTGCCAACCACCACAGTCGGGTCTAGTCCCCCATCCAAAAAAACTTTGGCAATCATCGCGGTCGTAGTAGTTTTGCCGTGGGTACCCGAAACGGCAATAGTATATTTATCTTTACTAATTTCACCAAGCGCCTCGGGGTAAGTCAGCATTGGTAGCCTTAGCTCCTCGGCTTTCCCAAACTCAGGGTTTGATGGTGGCACCGCAATGGAGTAGATCACAAGGTCGGCGTCCTCCGGCACCTGTTCGGCGTTGTGGCTGTCGTAAATTGTCGCACCAAGCTTCGCTAGTTCTTCAGTTACTAAAGTTGACCCCTGGTCGGAGCCACTTACCTCTTTCCCCTCCAGCATCATCATGCGGGCGATGGCCGAGACGCCAATGCCGCCAATGCCAATGAAGTGGACTTTCTTTAGGGTTTTGAAATCAATAGTTTGCATCCCAAGATTTTAACATATAAAAGCGCCCCTGCTCATCTCAAGCAGGGGCGCCAAAACGAACAATGACGCCATACCTTATTAGCCGAAAACCCTGGAGCCCACAACGACATCGGAGGCTTGCCTCGCGTCACAGTAAGCCAGAATCCAGCCGGTGAACCTAGAATCGGAATCCGCCACAAAAAGATTGAGCAGCTTGACTTGACCCGTAACACTAGGCACAAGAAAAACGTTGGGGCGAGAGTCTAGAAGCATGGCTCCAGGCTCTTTGTTAGCCTGAAAAGACAGTAGCTGCCAGACATTTGCCAAAGACAAGGTCGATACCATTCCCTCCAACTCCTTCGGAGAGATCGGCCTTCTCACATCAGCAAACCTAAATGTGGTACGTCCGATATCTTCACAGTTTTCACCAGCCGACTGAAAAAAGTCGTTGCGAAACCTGCAAAAAGTTGCGGTCGTCAGATTCAACCGCCTCGACTGGATTTCTCTGGTTATTACAACATCCAAGGGAGCATCCTTCGTCACAATCCTCGTCAAAGGGACCGCTACTACTTGCGCCCAACCAGTTGTAAGGCGGTCCAGCGTCAAGGCTTTTTGGAAGCCCGACCTCTCAACGTCACAGAGCAAACCATATCCGGCGGCCTTTAGTAGGTCGGTGAGCAGGCCCGAGCCGAAAAGTTGTTGGAGTGATTCCGAATCACAACCGGACTCTTCAGTGATTTCCAACAACCTTCGAGCTTGAGTCAACGTACACTCATCGGATCGCATAGGTTTTTCTCCCATGTTCCAGCCACTCCTTGCGGGTAGCTTTGTTTTTACCAGCCAACCCCACGACAGGTATCGCAGAAAAGGCGGCCAGGTCTTTTATGACTAAATCAGACTTTTCAAGTTAAGTCAAATATAAAAACCGATAAGTTAGTTACGATTGACCCATTCAACAAACTGATCATTTCTTTGGTATTCATTTTGGAAAACACCGAAACTGGCGGCACCCGGCGAAAGTAAGATCATGTCCCCTACTTTAGCCCCAGTGTAAGCTTCAGTAAAAGCGCTAGCCATTGAGCTTACTACAACCACTTGAGCGTCGTTCGGTAAAACTCCCTTTATTTTTTCGAGTGCTGTACCTTCAAATAAAATAAACTTTTTTACATAGGCTGGCACAATTTGTCCGTACTCGTCAAAGTCTAATTCTTTGTCCGCTCCCCCACCCAGCAAAATGATTTTGCCTTTGTGGTTAGGGAAGGATTTCACGGCGGCAATGGTCCCGTCGGGGGTGGTGGCATTGTTGTCGTTGTAGTAAGTAATGCCATTTTTTTCACCCAAGTACTCTAGTCGACCCGGTAAACCCTTAAAACTTTCGACCGCCTCTTTTATTTTTTCTTCCGCCACACCCAGCTCGCGCGCCGCTACTACCGCGAGTGACGCATTGTAACGGTTGTGCTCGCCCGGAATATTTAATTTCCAGTCAGCAGGTAAAGTATCTGGCACAATTATTTTGGATTTTATTTGATCGCCGTACTTTTCTTTAATCAGTGGCTCAACTTGCGAGCCAAGAATTAAAATATCTTCAGCGGTTTGATGGAGGAAAATTTGGGCCTTGTCTTCTAAATACAAATCACGATTACCTTTGTAATAGTTTAGGTGGTCGTCCATAAAAACGGTAAAGACCGAGAGGTGTGGGCTTTTTTTAATATCACCGAGGCCATGCAATGCCCACGAGTCGAGCTCCATTACCACCATATCGCCTTCCTTTATTTCTTCCAGTAGTGCCAGAGTGGAAACATTGCGCACATTGCCACCTAGAAACAGTTTTCGGCCAGAGCTGTTTCGGCCGATCTCGCCAGAGGCGAGGTTTAGGCCATTCTTTAATATCTCATACAAAAGATGAGTCACGGTCGACTTACCACGAGTACCAGTCACTCCGACAAGTTGAACTTCTGGAGCAAGGTAAGCAAATAGTGATTCACCAACATATATCGGAATATTATTTTTGCGGGCCTCGGCTAAATAAATAGAGTCTAGTGGCACATTGCCAGGCTGGAGGACAAAGTCGGCGGTCTGAAAATCTTCCAGTCGGTGCTCACCTAAAACGTAGTTTATATTTTCATAACCAGCCAGAGCATCGACAGAGGGCTTCAATTCTTCCGCCGTTTTAATATCGGTAATGGTTAAAATCGCCCCGTGTTTAGCCAAAAATTTAGCGTCATTAAGAGCGCCGCCGTTGAGACCCAAGCCTAGTACAGTGATCTTTTTTCCCTTGAGGTATTCTTGCCAGTTCATGGGGAAATTGTAGCAGGGAGGGAGAGAAAAAGCGAAGAAAAGATTGTGCGCGCACTAGGGGTCGGTCCTTACAGGACCAGTACCCCAATTGGATATTTTATTTCGTTAACTCATAAAATATCTCAATCGGGCTTCGACCCCTTGCTCCCCTTTTGCTTTGCAAAGGGATGCGCAGTGCGCGCACAAACCTGCGCTCCGCGTGTTTTGTGCGCGCACTAGGGGTCGAACCTAGGTCCGTTAGAGTTTCCGGCGAATGGTCTACCAACAGAGCTATGCGCGCAAATGTATTT
>CAYSSL010000027.1:0-6465 GCA_964433715.1 uncultured Candidatus Saccharibacteria bacterium
TCCTCCATCGCTTGGTCTACCGAGGCGGCGGCACTTTGTGCTGGAGCGCGCAAACCACCTTCCGGCTCGTTGATCTTTAAGTTAACGCGGGCATTGTTCTTCATACCGACAACACGCAACAAGGTACGGATCGCTTTGGCGGTATTACCCTGCCGACCAATAATCTTACCCATATCCTCCGGATTAACATCCAGAGTAATCAAGACTCCCATCTCATCAACCTTACGATCAACTTTCACACTCTGTGGGTGATCGACTAAAGCCTTTACGACCATCTCAAGAAAATCTTTGTCTGAATAATTTTCAGCCATCGTAGTATTATGCTAAAAAGCTTTGTAAATGAAGAAAGAAAAAATAATCTCCCTCTTTGTTTCAATTCTAGGTTAAAGGAAAGCAAAAGTCAAAACCAAAAAACACCATCTGTTTTGATTGGTGTTTGTTGGTTTTGTTTATTCAGTTTCGCTTGGTTTAGTGTCCGCTTCTTCCTCTACTGGAGCCGGAGTTGTTTCAACAGGAACTTCCTCTTTTGGCTCCTCGGGAGCGGTGTCCTCGGTTACCATTTCAACCTCTGGTGCAGCTGGAGCGGCAGCGACAGCAGCTGGTGCCGCTTCGACAACCTTAGGTTCCACTGCAACCATCTTTGGCAAGTTGTTAACAGTTTTACCTTCTACTACACCAAAACGAACAAGCATATTATTTACAGTGCTTGAAGTCTGAGCACCTTTCTCTATCCAGTGTTTAATCCGATCAGCATTTAATTGAGGTTTACCCTGACGAGCATCGTACGCACCAAGAATCTCTAAAAACTTACCACTCTGTGGACCGTTTTGTGATTCAGTAACAACCACCCGAAAAGAGGGGTCATTTTTACGTCCGACTCGCTGAAGTCTTAGCTTTAACATACCGCCGTATCGTAGCAGAAATCCTAGCCGTGGTCAACATTTGTTGATATACTCACCCATACATGGATAAACACAAAGACCAAAAGCCTTCCCCCACCATAGAGGGCGCTATTAAAATCAACTCCAAAGGGTTGGGTTTTGTCTTAAATGAAAAGACTGGGGAATTTGTCTCTATTGAGAATAATCTCCTCCATACCGCTCTTCATGGCGACACCGTCGCGGTTCTCCTCCACCCCGAGACTAAATTGGGTCAAACCGGTGAAGTCGTCAAAATTGTAAAACGAGCCAAGACTAGCTTTGTTGGCATAGTAGAAGAAGAAGCCGAGTCATATTTTCTCGTACCAGACGATCGCAGAATGTACACCGACATACTACTCTCACCAAAACCAGATCTAAAACGTCTTGATATTAAAGCTGGCGATAAAGTGTTGGTTGAGATGACCGAGTGGGCTACGGGTGCCAGAAATCCTATTGGTATTATTGTCCAAAAAATCGGAACCCCCGGTGATCACGAAACCGAAATGCGTTCCATCGTAATGGAACGAGGTTTTATTTTAGATTTTCCTCCCCAAGTGGAAAAAGAAGCCGATGAAATTGGCAAGAACGCAGTATCTCATATTGCCGAAGAAGCTAAGAATCGCCGAGATTTTCGTTCTACTTTTACCTGTACTATTGACCCTGTTGACGCCAAAGACTTCGATGATGCTCTTTCAATTAAAACTTTAGACGATGGCAACTTTGAAGTAGGGGTCCATATTGCCGATGTTTCTCACTATGTTCGGTCTGGCAACGCCCTAGACGATGAGGCTCGCAAACGCGCCACCTCTATTTATTTGGTAGACCGCACCATTCCCATGTTGCCCGAAGTCCTGTCCAACAATGTTTGTAGTTTGGTCCCCCACGAGGATCGCCTCACTTTTGCCGCTGTTTTTATAATGGACCGAAAAGGAAATATTAAAGACGAGTGGTATGGTCGGACGATAATAAATTCCACCCGCCGTTTTTCCTACGAGGAGGTCCAAACTATCCTAGACAAAGAAACTGGTGAATATGCCGACGAGCTTTTAGCTTTGCGCGATATGGCCCGTGGTTTGCGTGAACGTAAAATAGAAGCCGGAGCAATAACTTTTGAAGACACCGAGGTTAAATTTAAACTAGATGAAAACGGTAAACCTATTGGGGTCTATAAAAAAGAACGCACCGAATCACACCTTTTAATTGAAGATTTTATGCTTCTGGCCAACAAAAAAGTTGCCGAATACGCCTCGCGGGCGCACAAAGGAGACAGCGACGCCTTTGTTTATCGCATCCACGACTTTCCTAATATGGAAAAAATTGCCAATTTACAAAGTTTTCTCTTGCCTCTAGGTTACAACCTAAAGATTGAGGATGAAGAAATATCACCGACCGAATTAAATAAACTTCTAGAAAAAGCTAAAGGGGCGCCCGAAGAAGATATTATCAACCGCGCCGCGGTGCGGGCCATGTCTAAAGCCATTTACTCTACCCGTAATATTGGGCACTGGGGGCTCGCCTTTTCTCACTACACCCACTTCACTTCACCTATTCGGCGCTACCCCGATGTTTTGGTCCACCGCTTGCTGGCCGACTATCTCGCCGGCAAAAAGCCAACTCCCGCCACCCTCATCTCGATCGCCGAAGATGTCGTGCACTCCACCGAAATGGAAATAAAAGCCGCCGAAGCCGAACGCGAATCTATTCGCTACAAACAAGTTGAATATATGTTGGATAAAATTGGCAATGAATACGATGGCGTGATTTCCGGTGTCACCGAGTGGGGTATCTTTGTTGAAGAAAACGAAACCAAGACCGAGGGTTTGGTGCGCCTTGGCTCCCTTGGCGACGACTATTATGAATACAACGAAAAAACCTTTGCTATTGTCGGCAAAAAAACAAATAAAACCTTTCGGCTAGGCGACAAAGTAAAAGTAAAACTTGTCAGCGCTGACCTGACCAAAAAAACTATTGATTTTGAGTTTGTGAAATAAAAATATGAAATGGTATTTTGCTTCTAGAATGCGCCACCGAGAAGTTATAAAGGCTCTTGGTGAGATTTTAGAAAAACATGGTCATCAGTTTTCATTTGACTGGGCTAGCCAGCCAAGCTTAAAACCCTATGTGGAAAACCAAAACCAATGTCGCACAGCAGCTGGTGCTATTGGAGAAGCTCTAAAACATACCGATGTTTTTGTTTTAATATCTGACGAAGCCGGAACAGATATGTTTATAGAAACCGGCATAGCTATAGGTTGTAAAAAAGATGGAGCTTCAATTTATAATGTTGGACCATATAACAAGCGGTCATTAATGCAATTTCATCCAGACATTAAACAAGTTGATAATCTGGAAGATATTTTTAAATTACACCTCCCAGAAGCTATTACCGAAGTGCAAGAATTGGACAAAAAATTAGCCCTTGAATTTTCTGGTGATAAATAGTCTTGCCAGATTTTACTGCTCTGCTACGCTATAAATATGAAGGTCAATTACGCTAAGTTGCTACAGCTCCTCCTTACCACCTCGGGTGGAGGTTTTGCTGGTGCGTAATTCCCAAGTCTGGAATCAAATACCCGCAAGCCCTCCACTCGGAGGGCTTTTCATTTGGTCTTTCAACATAAGCACAAGAAGGAGAATAAATATGGTCGAAGAAAACCGCCCCATCTCCCAGCCGGTGTCACCCGACTGGAACGCGGAAACCGGCACCCCCAGCGGGCATATTGGTCCCCTCATCAGGACGACAACTTATGACCAGCTGCGACTGCTTAGCCTGCTCGCCGAAGAAGAGGAGAAGGTATGGGCCGACCGACCCAACTAAAAACACCTTTCTCCTTCTCTTCCACCCACCCCCTAGGGCGCTTGCGCGACCTAGGGGGTTAATCTTGCACAATTTAATTTTTTACGATTAACTTACTCCAGACTTAAAATGGAGGACACGTTATGGCGGGATATTACGAAGAAACAAAAGCCGAGGGTATGGCCCTGATTGAGGCCCTCATGAGCCACGAAGTCGGTCTGGAGAACTTCCGACTCTGGGTCAGGAACCCCGCATTAGTGGCCGAATTGGCGGCCACTCTAACCGGCAAAGAAGGGAGTTTGCGCCGAGTTGAAGAGAGCGGTGATCCGATGTACCCCGGTATAACGGTGGAGGCGCCGCTCGACGGCTATCTTCCCATATAAGTTTCAGTGTCTTCTAGACCCCCCTAGGGCGCTTGCGCGACCTAGGGGGATTTTTATAAAAGAACGTAAAACTAAATTTAGATCAATTTTATTTTACCACCCACCACCACCGCCACCACCGCCGCCACCACCCGAGCTGCCACCACCAAAGCCCGACGAAGAGCCGGGTGGGGTTGAAGACGAAGCAATGTGTCCACCAAAGTCCCCCGATAGATTAGAACTAAAGCCGGCTAGTGTTCCAGTTGTAAGGGCTCGTCCCGAATACCAAGCAGGTTGGTAACCACCCTTTTCACCCAAGGCGCGGAATACTTCTTCAAACTGCTCGGCCCATTTATTACCCACATCAAGCGCCAACGCATAAGGTAAAAATTTTTCAAACAGCTCGGGCGTTTTTTCTGGAGGGTTATGAAAGTTCAGCCGGTCTTTTTCGGTAGCCGACAGAAACCACTTGAAACCTTTTATTTCGTCATTAATACGCGCCCCTTCTATTGTTCGACGTGGTAAAAGGTATGCAAAAAAAGTATTTATCAACAAAAATAGAGCTAAATACACAGTAAAAACAGCCGAGGCGGTGAAAAAAATCATCACCATAAATACCACTTCACTGGCGACAAATATCCCGACCACCAGAAGGGTAATAACAGCCATTCCCCTTTTATCCAACCAAAAGTTTGCTACCGATTTTGCCCCTGAATATATTATTACCGTAAATATAAGAACAGCTATACTCATAAATATTACGGCCGACAACTCTACCGCCGGTAAAAACAGAAGGATGGCCACCAAGGACACAACCGACAACCCTATACCCTTCATTAAAAAACCGACGTTCTTGGAAAAATAACTTTCTTTAAAAATTTGTTTTAGCTGGCCGGCAAGCACCCGCTCGGCGGCGGCCACCTCCACATAGTTTTCACTCTTAATCATAAACTCTGGTCCGTTGGCAAAAAGCGCGGTCACAAGTGCCCGTTCTTCCGTATTAAACAAAGCCTCTGGACTGGCCTCGGTTTTTGTTAGTCGATAGTTTTTCTGGAGCTCTTCTATTTTTAATTGCCCTTGCACTGCCAAATTTATAATCGAGGCCACAAACCCCGTCTGATCTACCCCCATGCGACTAATATAACGCACCGCCGCCGGCGATAGTTTCTGCGGTGGTTCATAATGTGGTATCACGGAGCGGGCCGCCGGGTCCACGCCCACCCGCCGCCAAGTGAAATAGTAATAACTAAAAACCAAAAGTAGGGCGAGCGCTCCCATCAAGTAGGCAATATTGTCGTGCAGAGCCCGCGCCGCCACCTCGGCCGGCGTTGGCTCGACCACCACCCCCTTCGGCCAACCCACCACCACCGATAGGCCCTCGCTGGGGGCAAGAGCCGCTGTTGTCTCAAAGGTAGCACCGCTGTCTGTAGCCACTGCCGTAAAATTGGTCCCTGTCGCACCGGTGTCCCCAGTGTAGCCGGCAAGCTTCATGTCTTCTTTTGCCACACTTGCCGGCAAAGAAATATTCACTGTCGCATGGTCAATGGTAAAATTCCAACCATTCCCCGTCACATTCCAATACAGCTCGTCATGATCCTCAAAAAAACCAAGTTGCTGGTCGGTACGATATTTAATTTCATATTCATACACGCCGGGTTTTAGTAATACACTTTCTTCACCGATATACACCCGCTCACCATTTCTCTGCCCCTCCAGGTGGTAGGGCTCCGCCACCCCATCGCGCTGCACCGCCAGCACTTCAAAATCTACATTATAATTATTCCCCCATTTGTCTTTATACTTGGTTGGAAAATCACGATAGATCCCGCGCTTTATCTCTGTCCCCAGTGCCACCACGCGTATTTTTTCCGTCACTTCCATCGACCCATCTGTTTTGATAGATATATCGCTCCCAAAATTTAATATGCGCTCCCCCTGAGCCAGCGTTGCTTCCACCTCTTGCGCCCCCGCCACCACTGGTGCCAAAAACAACAAGGCCACCAGTCCTACCCCTACCACTTTGAGAATTGTTTTCATTTTTTGAGTATAGCAAATTTATCTTATATAAGTTCAACCAATGTAAACACTATTATTTTTTGCTACACTCTCCCTATGAACCTCCTCCACCGCTGGCACAATCTACTAAACATGTCGAAGGAAGACGAAAATTGGCATAGGCAAGACTTGGCCGACGAGATAGCAGAATACGAGGAAGCTCGCGGCCTCATTGACCGCTGGAGCGAACTTTCGGATATTGTCTACACTTGTACCCGAGGCCACTGGTCGGGCCATGTGAACATAGAGTTTCCCCTCTCCCAAACAAAATTCTTTATTGGTATTTTATATATGCTCCCCAATTACACCCTGCGCTGGCGTTTCTTTCGCC
>CAYSSL010000027.1:6475-7191 GCA_964433715.1 uncultured Candidatus Saccharibacteria bacterium
CTCCAGTGTAGCTTGTAGGCCTTGGCGCTAGGTTTAGAATTGATGACCCGATACATATTATCTTGTAGTACCAAGGCACAACAGTTGTCGATTGCAATTGCCACTCCCGGAGTTTTTTTCATCATTTTCTTTAGTTCACCTTCCCGCTCTTTTTCCTCGTCAAAGTGAGGGCAGTGCATGGCATTGATAAGATTTAGACCTGAGACACGTATAAGTGGCGCCTTCGGATTTTTAAAACGACGCGAGTCAGAAATGCCGTAGCGAAACCAGCAAATTGAGCCCGCCGACATGCCAGACACCACCACGCCGCGCTCATAGGCCTGCCTCAACAATTTATCCACGCCAAACTTCCGCCACACCCGTATCATCATGGCGGTATTACCACCGCCGACATAAATAATATCAGCGGCGGCAATTTTTTCTTTTATCTCTTTAACTTTGGGCTTTTCTTTTACTAAATAAAGTGTTTCTACCGCGCACCCGAGCCGCTGCCCAAAATGCTTCTGCACCGTCTCAACATACCCAGCCGAGTCACTACTTGCTGTCGGCACAAACAAAACCCGCGGCTTTTTCTTACCCGTAAGACGCATAATTTCCTTATCAATCGCTGTCGTTTCCACCGGATATCCCGGCCGACCAATCTCCCCACCTCCAATCGCCACAATTGTTTTCATTTTTTGAGTATAGCAAATTTATCTTATATAAGTTCAACCAAT
>CAYSSL010000028.1:0-7175 GCA_964433715.1 uncultured Candidatus Saccharibacteria bacterium
ATCGAGCCATCAAAAAAGTGGGTGAAGATATTGAAAATTTTAATTTTAACACCGCCGTTTCCAGCTTAATGATTTTGGCCAATAGTTTGGAACAGTGCGAAACTATTGCCAAGGGAGATTTTGAGGATTTAATCAAGCTATTAGCCCCATTTTCACCACATATGGCGGAAGAATTGTGGGTTGAACTTAAGTTGGGTAAAAACTCTGTTCATGCCTCTCTTTGGCCAGAATACAGCGAAGATAAATTGGTGACCGACAAAGTCACTATTGTAATTCAGGTTGGAGGAAAGGCTCGCGAGAATATTTTGGTACCTTTTGGCTCCAGTGAGGAAGAGGTTGTCAGAATGTCTAGACAAAAAAGTAGAGTTTTGCCTTATTTGGAAGGAAAAGAAATAAAGAAAATTATTTTTATCCCCAATCGGATCATTAATTTTGTAATCTAGGGCTTGTTTCTTGACTTTATTTATATATAATGGTAGTAATTAAATCGTAATTTTATGAAAAAACCCAACGAAGTAATCACTTTTAAACCAAAAGACGTCACCAAGCGTCTCTTGTCGGTTTTGTCTGAGCGAGCCCAAGATGTTGTTACCAAGCGTTATGGTCTTGGTAAAAATTCGACTTGTCTCACTCTAGAAGCTATTGGTACTGAGTACGGCATTACTCGCGAGCGAGTTCGTCAAATTGAAAACTTTTCTTTAAACAGTATTAAGAAGTCTGATTTGTATAAAACTGCAGATTTGGCAGTAGATGAGCTACGTTCAATTATGGATTCTCATGGCGGTATAGTTCATGAAGATGAATTTCTCAATGCTATTTCTTCAGATAAAAGTATCCAAAATCATATCCATTTTTTACTAGTTTTGGGTGATGCTTTTACTAAACTGAAAGAAGATGATGAATTTCATCATCGCTGGACAACTAATGTAAAAGTTGCGGATCAAATTCATAATTCTTTGCGCAAAGTTGCGAAGGTTATAACTGACAATGATTTAATTGGTGAAACTGAGTTGGTAAACAGACTCTTGAAAGAAGTAAAAGATATTGCCGATAAGGCTGCTTTAGACAACGAAGTTTTGGCTGAAAAATGGCTACAAATTTCCAAATTAATTAGTCGCAATCCTTTGGGCGAATGGGGTTTAACTAAATCTCCTAATGTTAAAATGCGAGGTATTCGTGACTATGCTTATTTAGTTTTACGCCAACATGGTTCTCCGATGCACTTTGAAGAAGTGGCTAAAGGTATAGAAAAGCTTTTTGGTAAAAAAGCTCATCCGGCTACTTGTCATAATGAATTAATTAAAGATAGTCGCTTTGTTTTGGTTGGTCGCGGTTTATATGCTCTCTCAGAGTGGGGTTATTCTCGGGGAGTGGTTTTAGATGTAATTAAATCTATTTTAAAAAAGGACGGTCCTCTGAGCCGAGATGAAGTGGTGACGCGAGTACTTAAAGAACGCCACGTTAAAGAAAATACTATTTTGGTTAATTTGCAAAATACTTCTTATTTTAAAAAAGACACCGCTGGTCGCTATTCACTGTCTTAATTTGTTTCTAGGGGTTGATATCGGTTATTATAGAGGTACCTATGGATTTTAGTGACCTCTTTTTTTCGGCTGTAATCAAAAACTTTTTTGAGAGTATAAAGAGCGTACCGACTGCGGCTTGGTATGTTTTGCCGGCTTTTTTTGCTTACCTAACTTGGAAAAATTGGATTGCCTATGTTCAGGCTCTTTTTATTAAAAAATTAGAATGGGTTTTACTGGAAGTTCGTCTGCCTCGTGATGTTACGAAACCACCCCAAGCTATGGAGGTCGTTATGGCTATTTTTGAACAAACAAAAGACGGTACCTTTTTGGAAAGATGGTGGGATGGCTTTGTTAGGCCGTGGTTTACCCTAGAAATAGCCTCTTTGGGTGGTGAAATACATTTTTACGTTCGGACGCAAAAAGGCTTTAGAAACGCAGTGGAATCACAAATCTATTCTCAGTATCCAGAAGCGGAAATTTTTGAAACAACAGACTATACTGTTGATGTGCCGTATGGTGAAGAGGGTAGTGATTGGGACCTTTGGGCTATTAATTTTAAATTAGCGAAACCAGATCACTATCCAATAAAAACTTATATTGATTATGGTTTGGATAAAGAAATGGAGGAGGAAAATAAAGTTGATCCATTGACGCCCGTATTAGAATTAATGGGTTCAATTGGTCCGGGGGAACATATGTGGATTCAGATTCCCATAATGGCCACCAGATCTCGTTTTCGCTCTACTAAATCTTGGTATAAGAAGGTGGACTGGAAAGAGGGCGCCAAAGAAGAGTTGGATAAACTCTATAAGCGTGACCAAAAGATAAAAGAGGGTGAAATGGTTAGTCTGGCTAAAGTCACCCAAACAACTGAAGAAAAATTAGCCTCAGAAGCAATTACTAGAAGTTTGAGTAAAATTGCTTTTGATGCCGGTTATCGGGCCATATATTTGGCGCGGGCAGATAAATTTAACAAAGGTATGATTGCTGGTCTAAAGGGGACCATAAAACAGTATGGTTCTGCTTCACTAAATGGTTTTAAAGCAGAAAAGCAGGTCGGCTTTGATTATCCATGGGAAGATATTACTGGTCGGAGATTAAAGAGAATAAAGTGGGAATTTTTTGATTCATATAGGCAGCGTTCGTATTTTTACGACCCTTATGTGGTTCCTTCTTTTGTTTTAACGGCCGAAGAGTTGGCAACCATTTACCGCTTTCCAGGTAAGGTGGCATCTACTCCTACCCTTGGCCGTATTGAGTCCAAAAGAGCAGAGCCTCCCGCAAATTTGCCGATATAGTATAATATTAAATAACTTTAATTTTGATTTATGGACGTTCAAGAAAATAACGCCCCAACAAAAGATGGACACGGTTTTATGACAGCTTTAGAAAAAAAGAGTCGTTTTTTGTTATCTAAAAAATTACCCTACCATATGAATTGGGTGGTGGCTGGATTGGTTTTGATTGTAGTTTTGTTATTTTTTATTTATTTGATATTTTTTCATCCGCCAAAAGATTTTCCAGTTAAACAGTTTATACATATTGACGAGGGAAAAACGGTTGAAGAGGTGGCGGTATTTCTTAAAGAAAAACAAATAATAAAATCAGTACCAGCTCTTAAGTTTTTGTATAAAATCGGCGTTGCCAAGCAAGAAGACACAGTGGTGGCTGGTGATTATTTCTTTGAGTATCGTTTGCCACTGTGGAATGTTGTGAGAAGGGTTTCTGGTGGATATTATGGTGTTGATCACATAAAGGTTACTATTCCCGAAGGTCTAAATTTAGTTCAGATTGGTAAGCTGTTAGAATCCAAATTGCCAGAATTTAACCGCAGTCGCTATACTCTTATTACTAGAGGCTTGGAAGGTTTTCTTTTCCCGGATACTTATTTCTTTGCTCCCTCGGCTACGGAAGATGATGTGGTTGAAGAAATGCGGGAAAATTTTGAGCAAAAGATTAGAGAGCTACGTAGTGATATTTCTATTTCTGGTCGTTCAGTAGAAGAAATCGTTACCATGGCCTCAATTGTAGAAAAAGAAACCATCACCGACGATTCAAAGTACATTGTTTCGGGTATATTGTGGAAAAGAATAGACAATGGTATGAAGTTGCAGGTTGATGCGGTATTTCCTTATATTTTTGGTAAAAACACTTTTGATTTAACAAGAACAGATTTACAATTTGATTCTCCCTACAACACCTATAGATATGAGGGCTTACCCCCTGGCCCTATTGCTAGTCCCGGTTTTGAGGCAATTAGAGCTTCATTGTATCCGGAGGAAACACCATATTGGTTTTACTTATCTGATATGAGGAGTCAGATGCACTATGCTAGAACTTACGAGGAGCATCTAAAGTTTAAAAATAAATATTTACGTTAGACTTTTCGGTTATATTGGCCCGTGCTAAAATAGGGTCTATATTTATTTTTTACTTAAATAATGAAAAAACATAACTTGGCTTTTGTTGATGTGGAGACGACTGGATTTGACTATGAAAAAAATGAGATTATTGAGTTAGGGGCCGTCATTGTTAAACAAAACAGCGTCCCTGGTCGTGGACCAAGTTTAGAAGTTTTATATGAGTTAGAATACAAAATTAAACCCCGTCGAATCGAAACGGCCAACCCTCAGGCGCTGAGGATAAATGGTTACAATGAAGCCGAATGGTTGTTTGCGGCCGATATCACTCAGGTGATGAAAGATTTTTCGAGCAAAGCAGCGGATGCCACTTTTGTGGCTCACAATCTAGTTTTTGATTGGCGGTTTATAGAAGCAGCATTTAAAGAGTCTGGCGTAGATAATCCTATGCACTATGGCAAGCTGGATACCCTCTCAATGGCCTTTACCAAACTTTATCACGATGAAAAGGTCCAAAGCTTTAAGTTGGAAAGTTTGGCGGAATATTTTGGTGTCAAAAATGAGAAGGCTCACACGGCTCTGTCGGACGCCAAAACTACTTTTGAAATATATAAAAAAATGTTAGAGATTAAGTAATGTCTCGAAAAAAAGTTTTTGTCGGTATGTCCGGCGGGGTCGACAGTTCGGTGTCGGCGGCTTTGTTGGTGGAGCAAGGATATGAGGTAACTGGTGTTTTTATAAAAGTCTGGGAACCACCACAGGAAAAGTTTCAAAAGGTTTGTACTTGGCGCGACGATCGGCGTGATGCGATGCGGGTAGCGGCCAAGCTGGGCATACCTTTTATTACTATCGACTTATCGGCGGAATATAAACAGGGGGTAGTGGACTATATGATTGCCGAATATAAAGCCGGCCGGACGCCCAACCCCGACGTTATGTGCAACAAAATGGTCAAATTTGGGGCTTTTTATGACTGGGCCATGGAACAAGGGGCAGATTATGTCGCCACCGGTCACTATGCACAAATTATAAATGACAGTTTGGCGGTGGCGGTTGATTTAGCTAAAGACCAAACTTATTTTATCTGGAATTTATTCAACGATCAGTTAAAACATATTTTATTTCCGATTGGAAAATATAAAAAAAGTGAGGTGCGCACACTTGCAACAAAATTTAATTTATCAACTGCACAAAAAAAAGATAGCCAAGGCCTTTGTTTTATTGGCAAACTAGACGTTAAGGATTTTCTTAAAGAGTTTATTGAGATAAAAAAGGGTGAAGTGGTGGACGAGGAGGGTAAGGTAATCGGGGAGCATGATGGCGCTAATTTTTTTACGATTGGGGAACGTCATGGTTTTATCATAACCAACAAAACTCCAACTGATAGGCCGTATTATGTTGTTGCCAAAAATATTGCTGAGAACCGCTTGATTGTATCAACAAGACCGCAAGAAAATATTGATCGCGATAATTTCATTAACCTAGAACAAGTTAATTGGTTAGGAAAACCGCCTGTTAAAAATAAAAACTATACTTGTCGTTTTCGTTATCGACAACCTCTGACTGAGTGTTATTTGGAACAAAGGGAAAATATCTGGTCGGTGAAGTTTGAAACAACGCCGGTCAATCTCACCTCGGGACAATCTTTGGTGGTATATGATGGGAATATATGTTTGGGTGGGGGAGTAATCGTTTGATTTATTTTTCGGCTGTGATTAAATTTGGCCAGAAAGGGGGGTGATTCTGTGGAAGAGCTACAGAAATACCTAGAAGTGATCCCATCTTCAGACAGGCTAAGCCAAAATCTATGTATCAGATTGGCCAGACTTCTTATTTTGGCTGACCAAATTGGTTATATTGTTTTGGAGGCAGGTGAAAGGCGTCGGTTGTGGAGCATTTTAGGTGGCAACCAACTCGAAAAAGCCCTTCTCTATGGGTTTTGCCTTACCTCGGAGGGGAGCTCTCCGGCTGGTCGCGCTTGGCTTGAACAAAAATTTGGTCAAATCTGGGGCTTTCGGTTCCAGATTACCTAAGGCCTGGCGCTTCTTGCGCCAGGCTATTTGCTTTTGCAATAAGGCCTTTTTTCCGCTACCATATCTTCATGACCTCAAATGAAATCCGCCAAAAATTTTTAGATTTTTATAAAAAACGGGGCCACGCTATTTTGCCTTCGGCTTCGCTCATACCCGAAAATGACCCATCGGTGTTGTTTAATACGGCTGGTATGCAACCATTAGTGCCTTATCTTTTAGGACAAGCTCATCCGGCGGGTACTCGGTTGGCTGATGTCCAAAAATGTGTCCGCACTGGTGATCTAGAAGATATCGGTGACAACCGCCACCTTTCTTTTTTTGAAATGATGGGCAACTGGTCTTTGGGCGACTATTTTAAAAAAGAAGCAATTACTTGGAGTTATGAATTTTTAACTTTCAAGGAAGAGGGCTTAGGTCTTGATCCAGCTCGGCTATATGTTACTTGTTTTGAGGGGGACGACAATGCTCCGCGTGACGAAGAATCGGCCGAGATCTGGGTGGCGCTCGGTATTCCTAAAAATCGTATTTATTTTCTAGGAGCCGACGACAACTGGTGGAGTCCGGGGGAAAATGGTCCCTGTGGGCCTGACACGGAAATGTTTTACGACTTAACGGAAGAAGGTTTGGGAGATTTATCTAAAGAAGAATTTTTGGCGGCCACTGAACGTGAAGACCTAGTGGAAATTTGGAATGATGTCTTTATGGAGTATGAAAAGAAAGATGGTCAAGTAGTAGGCAAGCTGGCCAAGAAAAATGTGGACACGGGAGCGGGACTAGAGCGGATGACCGCCGTAATGCAGGGAAAAACAACCGCCTATGATACCGACTTATTTAGTGAGCTTATTGTTCTCGCTTCTACTTTAACAGATGATAAGCGGGGTCAAAGAATTATTGCTGACCATTTTCGTACGGCTGTTTTTATGATTACCGACGGGGTTTTGCCGAGCAATACTGATCGGGGTTATATTTTGCGTCGTTTAATTCGGCGGGCCATTATGAAAACTTCTAGTCATCAGTTGTTGGGTGACAAAATCGTTGTATTGGTAGATACGGTGATAGCCAAATACAAAACACAATATCCAGAATTGGTTGACCAGCGTGACTTAACTGTAAAAACTATTGAAAGTGAAGCTGTAAAATTTCAAAAAACTCTCAAGGATGGCTTAAAAGAATTTGACCGAGGAACTGACCCTTTTATTCTTTTTACTACCTATGGTTTCCCGATCGAACTAACTGAAGAACTGGCTAAAGAAAAA
>CAYSSL010000029.1:0-7132 GCA_964433715.1 uncultured Candidatus Saccharibacteria bacterium
GGCAGAGTGGTTGATCGCACCGGTCTTGAAAACCGGAATGTCCGCAAGGGCATCGAGAGTTCGAATCTCTCCCCCTCCGCAAAAAAGTGAGACTCGCAAGCTTTTTTGCGGAGGCCGCCGTTTAGGCGGTTCCGCAAAGCGGAACGAGGGAGATTCAAAAGCCAAAGGCGCGACGGCGCCGAGGCGGGGTCGCGAAATTTTTCAGAAGAAAAATATTGGTGACCAAATCTCTCCCCCTCCACCGTTTAGAGTTAGCACGAGACACCATGTTTCGTGCTAACTGCGTTATAATTAACAAATTATGATAATCAAAGAGACAACTCAGGTTGGAAATAAAGTCATACGCGATAAAGCTGTTAAAGTAGTAGACCCAAAATCCAAGTCTGTTCAAAAGGTTGTCACAGACCTTGTTGACTCAATGCATCATCATGAATTAGTGGGAATGGCCGCCCCCCAAATTGGCAAAGGAATTAGAGTTTTTGTTACCGAAATCAGAGAAACGAAACTGCGAAAAGGGGGCGCAAAAAACAATATTGATTCATTGAGGGTATTTATCAATCCTCAGATAATTTCTGTTTCAAAAACTCATAAATCTGGATGGGAGGGGTGTGGAAGTGTTGCTTCTGCTAATCTATTTGGAATGGTTAAAAGGCCAACCTCTGTAGTTATAGAAGCAGTAGATGAAAATGGCAGTCATTTTAAACTAAAGGCACAGAATTTATTGGCCCGCGTTATTCAGCATGAAATGGATCATTTGGATGGAGTGGTATTTGTAGATAAAGCAGATACGCGTACATATATAAGCAGGAATGAGTATTTGAAATTACAAGGGAAAAAGTCTAAAAAATAAATAATCTTTGATGGGCACGAGAGACTCTTCGATTTAATAATCTCAGAAATAACGAAGCGGTCAAACAGGGCTTGACCCTCTAGGGTTACCGCCCAAGACCACCCGCACCATAGACAAACAAAACCTCACTCATGCTAAACTGGCCATATGGCCAAAGTCGTCTTAATCTCCTGTGTTAGTAAAAAACTAGCCACCAAAGCCGAGGCAAAAGACCTATATACCAGCCCCCTGTTCAAATTTAACCTAGCCTTCGCTCGCTCACTAAAACCCAAAACAATATACATACTCTCGGCCAAATATGGCCTACTTAACCTTGAAACCAAAATTTCTCCCTACGACGAAACTCTAAATACAAAAAGTGTTGCGGAAATAAGAATCTGGGCCAATAAAGTCAAAAAACAAATGGTCGGAAAAATTGATTTTACCAAAGACGAAGCGGTATTTCTGGCTGGCGCCAAATACCGCCGTTTTTTACTCCCCTTATTTAAACACTCTTCTGTCCCTCTTGCCGGTCTAGGCATCGGCCAACAATTGCAGTATCTTAAAAATAAGATTGACCATGCCAAATAACTGCGCCACCTTACATAAATTAGTCAGTACCCTGCCAACTTTTTGTTTCCCTTTTACAGAAACAGATATTCCGCTCAATGGTATTTATTTTTTGTTTGAACAAGGTGAAAAGGGGCACGGGACCCATCGTCTGGTTCGTGTCGGTACTCACACCGGCAAGAATCAACTCCGTTCCCGCCTCAAACAACACTTTCTCACCGAAAACAAAGACCGCAGTATTTTCCGCAAGAATATTGGTCGCTCCCTTTTAAACCAAGCTCGCGATCCATTTCTAAAAGATTGGGAATTAGACCTCACCCCCAAAGCCTCTCGCAACAAATATAGCTCAACTATTGATTGGAAAAAACAAACCTCGGTTGAAGAAGCTGTTTCTGCTTACATCCGTTCTCATTTTAGTTTTGTCGTCGTACCAATTGAAGACAAGACGGAGAGACTAATACTTGAATCAAAAATCATTTCTACTATTTCACTATGCAAAGACTGTCATAGTTCGCCAAACTGGCTCGGCCAGCACTCTCCAAAAGAAAAAATTCGCCAGAGTGGCCTCTGGCTAGTAAATGAATTGTATAAAGAGCCCCTTAGTAAAACCGACCTGACTTACTTAAAATCATTGTTCAACAAAAAATATCAACGATAGGCTTTTTCAAGCCAGCTTCTTAGCGCCTCCACATCCCTTTTTAAATGTTCCGATTTGAGTACTACTATCGCCACTTCGCGTTCAGTACCAGCAACTTTTATTTTAAATAAAAATAACCCAGTATTTTTAGCTTCGTCCAAATAGCCCGACTTGCCACCGACAAAATCATTATCTTTAGCAAATTCATTTTTATTCTCCATAGCCGAAACCTTAAAACGTACCGGACCAAAACTGGTCACCGCCTTACCTTTCGTAATATCTAAAATTGGTCGGCGATTATTTTTGATATAGCGCCCTAAAAGATATAAATCGCGAGCAGTAGAAATATTTTTTGTACCAATACCCGATGGGTCTTCAAACGAAGTGTCCTCCATAAAAAGATTTTTGGTCTTTTCGTTCATAAGAGTAATAGTCCGCTCGCGCCCCAAAAAGCCGGACACCGCTTCAGCAGCATCGTTTGAAGATTCTATAAGTAGCGGATAAAAAAGTTCAACCACTCTGAAACTAGCGTCGGCTAACAAATTACCAGTCGTTCCAAAACCTAGTTCAATCATTTCGTCGTTAACAGTAATATTGCGGCGCAAATCAACATTTTCGGCCACCACCACCGCCGTCATTAGCTTTGTCACTGAGGCAATAGAAAATTTTTCAGTGCTATTTTTTTCAAAAACCACTTCGCCGGAATTTAAATCGGCAACCAAAATCCCTTCAGCGGTAACTTTAGGCGCTGCTGAAGATCTTGCAACTGGGTAGATAAAATCATCATAATTTTTATCAACAACCAAGACTGGTAAATTGGGCGACAAGGTCTCAAACAAACGCGGAGCATATTCATCGGCCACCTGAACACAACCGCCCGAAACTGGTGAGTTTATTTTTTTTCCCGAAGCATAATATGGTTCACCATGAATAAAATATTTGCCGTAAAAATGTAGGGCTTGGGGCATATAAGCCTCAGCTGAAGCGGAAAAAGCTCGCTCGTTCTTAGATAAAACAGAATATAACCCAGCCGGAGTGCCACCCCAACCCTGAGGGTCCCCCGCCGTCTTTACCGAAGTTGTAGAAACCAGCTCATTCCCCTCGTAGTACCCAATAGCCATCTCGGGAAAATTTATTTCCGCAAAAGGTAATCCACTAACCAGTAGTTTGTTTTTAGCCTCTACCAAAGGTCGGATAAAATTTCCCTCAGGCAATAAAGTCTCGGGTTCAATAACCACCTCTTCAATGGCAGGCTCCACCGCAGGTTCAGGTTCACCAGTGGTAGCCGCGACTGAGACAGTAGCCGGTGGCAATATTTTAAGTACCGCCAAAAAACCATTACCCAAAAAAGGTGTTTGGCTTACTTTAATGCCGCCGACTACCACCACCGATAGCAGCACGCTAAATAAAACAAAATTGACAACTAATTTCTCAACAGTATTCATCAAAAATTTTAGAAAAGGCTTATTTCTTAGCTCTGATTATACCTTATAATAACCCTTTAAAAAATTATTTCATTGCAGTGAAGACTGGGCGTTGCTAAAATATAACTAAATGGATTTAGAATTCACAGAAAGCGGAAAAAAATCAGCCAAGCTGTTGGAGTGGCTAGAATTTGAGTATGACCACTATGAAAAAAGCTCGGATTGGTTTTGGATTGTCGGACTATCAGGTCTACTCCTTATTGTACTCGCGGTCATATTTAAAAACTTTCTCTTTGCTATCATTATTTTAATTGGAACTTTTACGGTAATGATGTATGCCATCAGAGAACCCGAATTGGTTCATTTCCAAATTACCAATCGGGGTATAAAAATAAAAAAAGATACCTATCTCTATAAAGATTTACATTCTTTTGCTATAAAAGACGACCAACCACCACACCGACTAATGATTGAATCTAACCGACTATTACTCCCCCACATTATTATTCCCCTTGGCGAAACCGACCCCGATGAAGTGAGAAATATTTTATCTAAGTTTTTAGAGGAAGAACCTTTTGAAGAATCCATCACTGATATGCTAAGTGAACATCTTGGGTTTTAGTTCACCCTTGGGTTTTTAGCTAAAACACGGATAAGGAAATCCTCCGTGTTCGCTCGACCGCCTCTGGCGGTTTAGAGCCTAATATGTTATTTTCTTCTTGTATATAAAGAACTGCTCCCGTAGTTCAACGGATAGAATGCAAGCTTGCGGAGCTTGTGATGCAGGTTCGATTCCTGCCGGGAGCACACGATAGAAAAAGCTGAACTGCTTCAGGTTTTTGGATACGTGTGCTGGGCGGAGCCATGTTTTTCGGTGGAAAAACCGGCGAGCCGGGGTCGCGGAATTTTAGGAGCGACGGCGACTAAAATATCTGTGACCACAAAAAAGGGTGAGTGAAATGGCGAAGGGCTGGTCAACAGGTAGGGCGAGATATCCCGCCAGAGCATAAACACTTCATCTACATCATAAATCTAAACCAAAAAATCCGCTCTCGCGGATTTTTTGATTTCTATTTATTTAACCTCCTTTGCTTTCTTTATCGCTGCCGCTAGTCTCGATTTCTTCCTGTTAGCAGCATTCTTCTTAATCACCCCCCGCTTGGCAGCCTTATCAATAGCCTGATAAGCGGCCGCTAGGCTCTTTTCGGCTTCAGCGGGATTTTTAACAGTCAGAGATTTTCTAACCGTCTTTACCGCCTCTCTCATATTTTTTTTCTTGGTCTCGTTGAAAACACGCTTGCGAGCGCCTTTTCGGAGTTCCTTTTTAGCTGATTTAGTTATTGGCATGACGGAAACGATACCTTAAATATTCATAAAATGCAAGGTCTAGATTGAGAGGTTGGGGTTTCTGCGATATGATGAGCCTATGATTGGATTGCTAGAAGGTATTATTACGTATAAAGATGATCGCTCTATTATTTTATCGGCCAACGGAGTCGGTTATTTAGTTTACACCCCAACCCACACCCTAACCACCTCCCTAGTGGGTAAGCCAGCCACTTTGTGGACCCACCTCGTTGTCCGTGAAGACGCTCTAGACCTTTATGGCTTCTCCGAGCGAGAAGAGTTGTCCTATTTTAAGCTTCTCATTGGTATCTCGGGAATAGGTCCAAAATCCGCCTTGGCCATATTGTCCCTCGCTCCGCCGGCCACCCTACGTCAGGCTATATTATCCAACAACACCGTTTATTTAACCAAAGTCTCTGGAATCGGGCGAAAGAGCGCTGAGAAAATAATTATTGAACTTCGTGATAAACTAGGGACCCTCAACACTCAAGAGATTGGCTTGGTCTCAGGCGACGCCGATTTGTTTGATGCCCTCCAAACACTGGGCTATCAACCGCGTGACATCCGCGAAATTATTCAACACCTACCGGCTAGTGCTGACTCAACTGACAAGAGAATAAAAGAAGCTTTAAAACTATTAAGTAACCTGAGGTAATATGAATAATTTTTCTGTTAGTGCGGTGGAAGGGCCACTTTATGACAATGAAATAGCAAATCTTGGTGCCCACTTTACTCAATCTTCACTGTACCGATCTTGGCAAGAAAAAAGAAATTTTGAGGTAGAGCGTTTTGTTTTAAAACAAAACAACGAACCTCTGCTTTTTTTCCAAACCATCACCGCCCCGCTGGCTTTTGGTAAAAACCAAATATATATTCCCCATGGTCCAATCGCCCTACAAGAAAATATTACTCCTGAAATAATTAGGGAATTAAAAACATCATTGAAACAAATCGCGAGGGTTCGTCGAGCAATTTTTGTCCGCTTTGATCCCGATCAAAAAATTAGCAAGATGTTCAATAAATATTTTACCCTCTCACCCAAGCTGGCCTACCACTCCACCCTTACTCAGCCCCGCTACGAGTGGGTAATGGACATCTCAAACGACGAAAAAAACCTTTTGGAAAAATTACCCAAAGATACGCGCTACTCTATTCGCACCAGCCAACAACGTGGAGCCAAGGTAGACATAATAACTGAAAATTTTGCCAACTATCTACCAGACTTCTGTAAACTACTCGACGAAACTGGCCAACGAAACGGTTTCCGCCCCCACCCCTCATCTTATTATGAATTAGTCCTAAACCAGACAGAAAAATCAAAAGAAGGATTTTTGGTTGTTGTGTCTTTTGAGGAAAAACCACTGGTAATAAATCTAGTGACAATTTTTGGCTCTACCGCCCTTCACGTTTTTGGTGGATCATCGTCAGACCACCGCAACAAACTACCCTCTTACCTTGCCCATTGGGCAGGTTTTATAGAAGCCAAAAAACGCGGAGCAACTACTTATAGCTTTGGCGGGGTTTCCTATGGCGAAGACCAAAAAGCGACCTGGACCGACCTCACCGCCTTTAAGAAAAACTTCCCCGGCGAGGCTAGAGACTTTGGTCATCTCTACGACTTACCTATCTCCTACCTGTGGTATTATCTCTACATCTTAGGTAAAATTTTTCGCCAAAAATGAATAAATTAAAAAATCTGCTTAAAAAAATCGTCCCCGCTTGGGTTTTTAGTATTTATCACTGGAAACTCTCCCTCTTGGGTGCCCTGATTTACCGCTTCCCAGCCCGACATATCAAAGTCGTGGCGGTCACTGGTACCAAAGGCAAATCTAGTACCACAGAGCTCACCAGCGCCATTTTAGAAGAAGCGGGCTACAAAACCGCCCTTGTTTCCACCGTGCGTTTCAAAATCGGCAACACCAGTCGACCCAACAAGCTAAAGATGACGACCCCCGGTCGCTTCACTTTACAGAAACTAATCCGCGAGGCCGTCGACGCCAAATGCGATTATATTGTTTTAGAAATTAGCTCTGAAGCCACCAAACAATTTCGTCACAAATTTATCTCCCTCGATGCCCTCCTTGTTACCAACCTCTCCCCCGAGCATATTGAGTCCCACGGCTCATTTGCCAAATATAAAGCCGCCAAACTAAAGATTGCCCGTGCTCTGGAACGGTCATCCAAACCCAATAAAGTTTTAGTTACCAATGGTGACGACAGAGCCCTTGATGACTTCCGCAAAATAAATATACCAACCAAAATCGCTACCCACCTCTCAGACGCTACCCCCCACACTCTACTTGTCGATGGTCTCTTTTTCACCTA
>CAYSSL010000030.1:0-7051 GCA_964433715.1 uncultured Candidatus Saccharibacteria bacterium
AGTTGTCTGACTTTTTTATCTGAATACGACAAGGCGGTAATAATATTTTCTAGTTCACTATTTTTTGTGACAAGTTGCTGATCACAAGTAGGGCAAAGTAAGGTATCAATTTTTTTACAACCGACACAGCGATAGGGAAAAAGTATTTTTCCTAAAATGTGGATAAGTTTGGTAATAATATTAAACATATAAAGTCTCTATTGTGTTATACTTTTTATTATAGTCGCACTTTCTGTGCAGTAAACTAATTTTTGATCATCCTATGGCCTCTCTCTTTGGCCTTTTTAAAAAAGATAATAGTTTTATTGGTATCGACATCGGCTCATCATCGGTGAAGGTAATTCAGTTACGCAAAGACAAAGGCCGAGTGATATTGGAAACATACGGGGAACTTTCTACTGGTCCTTATGCTGACAAGGCGGTTGGGCAGGCTGTTAATTTGCCACCCGATCAACTGGCACTCCTGATGAAGGATTTGTTTAAAGAGGCTAATATCACAACTAAAGTTGGATCTATGGCTATCCCGTTGCGTTCTAGTTTGTTGGTATCAATCAAGGTGCCAGAATTGGCGGAAGAAAAATTGGCCCAAATGGTACCACTGGAAGCGCGCAAATATATTCCAGTACCAATTTCTGAAGTTATGCTCGATTGGTCGGTTATTCCACCAGCGACTGGTGGTTATGAAGTAGATGAAGACCCAAGTTCAGCCAGCCCAGATACTGAAAAGGCGACATCGCCAAAAAGTCGTCAAATTGAAGTACTTATTGTTGCGATTCATAAAGATACCATCAGTCAGTATGGTGAAATTGCTCGCCAAGCGTCCATTGACGCCAAGTTTCTAGAGATAGAAACTTTTAGTGCTATGCGCTCTTCCTTTCAAAACGATTTGGGTGCGACTGTCATTGTGGATATTGGTGCGGCAACCACCAAAATGGTCATTATTGATCGGGGTGTGATTAGAATGTCGCACACTATCAACAAGGGTTCTCAAGATGTAACTCTGGCAATTGCTCGTTCTTTAAATATTTCCTTTGCTAAAGCTGAAGAAATAAAACGTAAGGTCGGTTTAGTGGAAAAGGTTGGCGACAAGGATATGGGAGAGACAATTAGTCCAATTGTGGAATACGTATTTAACGAAGTTAGCCAAGTAATGATAGAATATCAGAAGGAGCAAAATCGCAGTGTTGAGAAAGTTATAATCTTGGGCGGTGGCGCTTTGCTAAAAGGATTGTTTGAAGTCGCCAAAGAAAATATTTATGCACCGGTCGTTTTGGGTACGCCGTTTGACCGAGTGGAGGCCCCCTCTTTTCTAGAAAATATTTTACGTGAAGTTGGTCCGGGTTTTGCGGTAGCGATTGGGCTAGCCTTGCGTGGATTGGAAGAGCTATAAAATTTATTATGCCAATTCAAAATCAATCATCATTTATACCAAAGGAGGGGATGGGTACCAATCGGCCTCGCCGCGAAAGTACTATGGGTGTTTTTATGTTAGTTTCCCTACTTATATTAGGTGTTTCTATTCTGACTTTTGCGGGGGCTTATGCGTATCAATATATTCTTGATCTTCAAATAAATAAGCCTTGTGCGGGCGATGGCACCGCTTGTGGCTTAAAAGCGACTGTTGAAAAGACTCGGAGTGAGCTCGGTATTGAAGAAATAAGTCGCTACAATCGTTTGGATAAAAAAATGAAAGTTGCCCAGAGTCTGATCGATAGCCACACTACTCTCTTACCCGTTTTTGATATGTTAGAAAGACTAACCCTGCATACGGTTAGATTTACCAAGTTTCAGTTTGATGGCAAAGAAATAGAGCTAGAAGGTTCAGCGGTAGGTTATACCGATTTGGCTGCTCAGCTGAAGGTTTTTGAAGAAAGTAATGTCATCCAAAGTGCGGTTTTTTCTGATTTGGGATTAGATCAACAGGGCAATGTTACTTTTGTCTTGAATATGGTGCCAAATTCATCATTATTAACTTTTTCCACCAACTAGTATGATTGCCCAAATTCTAGTCCCTATCGTTTTTCTCCTCATCTCTACTGGTGTATATTTCGGGCTGACCGACCCAATTATCCGCGGTGATGGTGTTTTTGGTGGTCAAACCAATATTACTGAGTTGCGGTCAGAAAAATTGGCCTTGGCGCGGGCTCTCCGTGATGCCGACAAATTAAAAGAGCGAGCCGCGGAACTTAACGAAAAAGTAAAGAGTATTCCTGCCGATCAAATTAAGCGCCTAGATGATTTTCTGCCTGATTCAGTTGATGATCTTCAGTTGGTTGTTGATATAAACAATATTGCTAGCCGATCAGAAATGAAGATAGGGGATGTTGAACTTGGTGGTAAAAATGAACGACGACGAACTGGTGATACAGAGGTAGAGGGCGCCGTTTTGCCAGAGGTGGCGACAGTGCCGGTGACTTTCACTGTTACTGGTAGTTATGCCAACTTCAAAGCTTTCTTAACAGATATTGCCCAGAGTTTGCGCATTTTGGAAGTTAAAGAAATAGAATTTGCTTCGGTGGGTGAGGGGTCTACCGACACGGGCTATCGCTATCAGGTAACCGTAGAAACTTACTGGCTCAAATGATTTCTTAATCTATAAAATACATGCAGCAGAAAAAAACAATCATTAATGTTCTCATCCTACTCTTGGTTATTGGGGCTATTATTTTAGGCTACTTTTATTTGCGACCCGCTGTAACCGATGAACAAATTGGACTATCTTCACCGGCCACTACTGCCGATACCGCTGTTTCGGCTGAGACTTCTGAGTTTTTGATTTTGCTTGAGTCTTTGCAGTCGGTTGATCTAAATGGTCAAATTTTCCAAAATAAAATATTTGCTTCTGAGTTGGTAAACTTTACTACGGAAATTACTCGTCGCCCGCAGGGCCGATCTAACCCTTTTGCTACTATTGGCACCAACAATTTAGCCGATCAGCCAGTAGTGGAGGAAGAGACGCCAGCAGGTGGCGACGAAGCTTCAGCCGATAATTTTGCTGAGTAGTTTTTCATATTATGGACAAGACCCCGACTATCCCGGTGGCCAATCTCGGGGGGAGCCGTATTCCGTTTGATGTATTACAATACGTTCCCGAAGACTCGGCTGCTTACTACCAATTTATTCCCATCGATTTTAAAGATGGCGTTTTGCATGTGGGGATGGTGGAGCCCGACAATATAGAAGCTCGTGATGCTCTACAATTTATTGCTACTAAAAGTGGTATTCCTTTTAGAATTTTTCTCATTTCTGCTCCAGATTTTACTGAAGCTATGAAGAGTTATGAGGGCTTGGGTGGTCAAGTTGATCAAGCTCTAGATGCTTTTGCAGCAGGTGTGGAAGCCGACAAAAAAGATGCCGCCGAACTAATTAAAGACGGGGACCAAAAAAAGGGTAACAGTCCCAACATTATTGAGGAGGCGCCGGTGACAAAAATTGTGGGGGTTATTTTGCAACATGCGGCCGATGGTAATGCTTCGGATATTCACGTTGAACCGACGGCTGACAAAGTTAGAGTGCGTTTTCGTGTAGATGGTGTTTTGTACACCAGTCTTTTCTTACCGCGCAATGTTCATGATGCGGTGGTGGCTCGTATCAAGATTTTGACCAACATGAAACTTGATGAAAAAAGAAAACCGCAAGACGGTCGCTTTTCAGCCAAGATTGAAGGCCGAAAAATTGATTTTCGTGTTTCCACCTTCCCAACCTATTTTGGCGAAAAGGTGGTGCTCCGTATTTTGGATCCAGAGAAAAAATTGGTTTCGTTGGAGTCAGTTGGCTTTTCTTCAACTCAACTAACCCTAATCCAGTCGGCAATAACTAAACCCCATGGGCTGGTTCTTTTAACTGGACCGACTGGCTCTGGTAAGACCACCACTCTTTATGCAATGTTAAATGCTTTAGAGAAAGAAAAATACAACATTGTCTCACTGGAAGATCCGATTGAATACGATATTGCTGGTATTAGTCAATCTCAGGTGCAGGCGGAGATCAATTATACCTTTGCCAATGGTTTGCGTAGTATTTTGCGCCAAGATCCGGATATTATTATGGTGGGTGAAATTCGCGACAAAGAAACAGCGCGCTTAGCTATTCAGGCTTCTTTAACTGGTCACTTGGTATTTTCAACCATTCACACCAACAGTGCGATTGGGGTTGTGCCTCGTTTGGTAGATATGGGCGTGGACCCATATCTTATTCCGCCGACCTTGGTGATGGCTATTGGTCAACGCTTGGTACCACTTTTGGTTCCAGAGGCCAGACAGGCTGTACCAGTGGAGGATAGTATTAGAGTGATGATAGAAAAACAATTTGAAGATTTACCGAGTGATTTCAGAAAAAGTATTGTCATCCCTGATGTGGTATATGAGGCAAAATCTATCCCTTCTAGCCCTTCTGGCACCAAAGGTCGGACGGCTGTCTTTGAGTTTATTGAAATGGACCGCGATTTAGAGCGCCTAATTCTTAAAAATCCTAGTGAGGACGAAATTTATTCGCAAGTAAGAGCCAAGGGTTATACTTCTATGAAAGAAGACGCTATGCGCAAGGCTTTTGAGGGACTTATTCCTTTTGCTGAGATCAACAAGCTTTAAACTGTGCGTAACTTTGGTGGCGCAGGAGGTGTTAGCGTGAGATAATAAGTCTATATTTAATTTTTCAAAATAAAAATGGCCGACTATAAAAGACAATTAGACGATTTGATACTAATAGTGACCAAAGAGGGGGCTTCGGACTTACATATTACGGCGGGGATGCACCCGACTATTCGTGTTTCCGGCGATTTGGTGGCTTTGGTCAATCAACCAGTACTCTCGGCCGATGATACGATGGGGATGACAATGGAAATATTAAACGAAGCCAACAAAACTAGGTTTTTAGAAAGCAAAGAAATTGATTTTTCCTATAGTCCAGACGGCATCACTCGTTTTCGAGGCAATGCTTTTTTCCAGCGCGGTTTAGTGGGCATTGCTCTCCGCCTCATTCCTTCCCACATAAAAAGTATTGAAGAGCTAAACTTGCCAGACCAGCTAGCAGAATTTACTCGCAAAGAACAAGGCTTTTTCTTGGTTGTGGGTCCGGTGGGTCAAGGTAAGTCTACCACTTTGGCTTCCATGATTAACCTTATTAACAGAGAGCGCGCAGAACATATTATTACCGTAGAAGATCCGATTGAATATTTATTTACCAACGAGCGGTCTATTATTGATCAACGTGAGGTTCGTTTTGATACCAACGATTTTGCAGCGGCTCTGCAGTCTATGTTCCGCCAAGATGTTAATGTCGGTATGATTGGGGAAATGCGCAATCCGGAGACCATATCCGCAGCGGTGACGGCGGCCGAAACTGGTCACCTCATTTTTTCTACTTTGCATACCAACAGTGCGTCCCAGACTATCGATCGTATTATTGACTCTTTTCCACCAAATCAGCAGCGTCAGATTCGTATTCAGCTTGCCGGTTCCCTAATTGGTATATTTTCTCAACGCTTGGTACCACGGGTCTCCGGTGGTCTTATTCCCGCTTTTGAACTCCTTATAGACAACAACGCCGTTTCCAACTTGATTCGCGAAGGGCGGACCGCCGAGATTGATGTGATGATAGAAACGGGCTCAGATCATGGCATGATTGATCTAAATCGTTCATTGTCCGATTTGGTTAGGCAGGGCGAGATTACCACTGAAACAGCTTATCGTTTTAGTATGAATCCAAAGAGTCTTGATCGTTTATTATAATAATTTAGCTATGCTTTTTTCTTACGAAGCCACCAATAAAAATGGTCAACCACAAAACGGTAGTGTGGAGGCACCAACTCGTGATACCGCTATTACGGCTCTGCAAAAGCGCGGCTTAATTGTTATCAATATTAAAGAAGAGGGGGAGCACGGAGTGTGGGCGGCTAGTCTAAATACTATTCTCAATCGGGTTCACCCGCGCGATGTGGTGATTTTGTCGCGTCAAATTGCCACTTTGTTTGAAGCCAAGGTGTCGGTTTTATCTACTTTTCGTCTCATTGCCACCGAAAGTTCTAACCCCATCTTGTCTAAAAAGCTTACTCAAGTGACCGATGATATTAAAACAGGTGTGCCTATTTCTACCGCTTTAGCTAAACACCCAGATGTGTTTAGTGACTTTTATGTCAGTATGGTTCGCTCGGGTGAAGAGTCGGGAAGACTGTCCGAAACTTTTACCTATTTGGCCGACTATCTAGACCGTTCTTATGCCCTAATGTCTAAGGCCAAAAATGCCTTGATCTACCCAGTTTTTGTTATTTTGTCTTTTGTGGTGGTGATGATTTTAATGATGACTTTCGTTATTCCTCGCTTGTCGGAGATATTGCTAGAAACAGGGCAAGAATTGCCCATTTATACCAAAATAGTGATTGGGATGAGTCGGTTTATGACCGACTACAGCTTAATTTTCCTTGGCTTGCTGGTAGTTGTTACTATCTTCTTACTTAAATACATCCCAACCTCTAATGGGCGCATGGCTTTGTCGCGATTTAAGCTATCCATACCTTATGTGGGCAATCTTTATCGCAAGTTGTATTTGTCCCGTATGGCTGACAACTTAAACACTCTTATTACTTCTGGTGTATCTATGGTGCGTTCTATTGAGATTACAGCGGAGGTGGTGGGCAATGATGTGTACCGAGAAATATTAGAAGAAACCGCTGATTTGGTAAAATCGGGTAATGCCGTATCCGATGTTTTGTCTCGGCACCAAGAGATACCGAGCATTATGAGCCAAATGATCAAGGTTGGTGAAGAATCGGGAAAGCTGACCTTTGTTCTTGGTACCTTGTCTCGTTTCTATCAGCGAGAAGTGGACAATGAAGTAGACACTTTGGTTGGTTTGATTGAGCCAGCGATGATTGTTCTTCTGGGCTTGGCGGTGGGGGTTTTGCTGACTGCGGTGCTTGTCCCCATTTACAATGTGGCATCTGGTTTCTAGGTGGTATAATGATTAGCACTAGTAAATTAGTAATTTAGTAAGGTGCTCCGGCGCCACAATAACAAAAAATATGAACAACAAAGGTTTTACATTAATTGAATTG
>CAYSSL010000031.1:0-5653 GCA_964433715.1 uncultured Candidatus Saccharibacteria bacterium
CGGCTATTTTTTTAAATAGTTCCGGGTTTTTGTTGATTAGCTCTAGGGCTTGGTCTATCTGCGCCTCGGGCACCCCCTGGCTTTTCAACATTTTTCTCATTAGAAAGTCTTTAAACATCTGGAAATATTACCAGAATTATGGTATTTTTCAAGCGTTAGTTTTAGGCTAAATCATCTGCCTTAAGCAGATGATCGCCCGAACATTTTGTACTCAAAATGTTTTAGGGGCCCATAGTATAGTGGTAACACGCGTCCATGGCATGGACGAGTCCGGGGTTCGACTCCCCGTGGGTCCACCAAACGAAACTTGTTCATAATTAAGGAAGTGGCTAGCTATTTTTTAAATAAACCCTCAATTATATCTTCTAGAGGTGTAGCGTAGATATCAATATCGAGAACCGGCAAGGTACTGGTTATTTGTGATATAAGTTGGGGCATTTGATTAGTTTTTACTTTAAATACTACCCCATCATCGCTTGTACTAATAAGTTCCGCTTGTAATATTTCTGGCAAAACACTCGGGGTTGTTTCAAAATAAAATTTAACCATTTTTTCCTCATTGTGGTCGTCTACTAGTTGCTCGACTAGGCCGTCATATATTTTATTACCTTTGTTTATAACAATAACTCGATCGCAGACCTTTTCCACATCGGCCATATCGTGACTAGTTAAAATTATCGTCACCTTATAGCGCGTTTGAATTTCCCGCAAAAAATGACGAATTTTTTTCTTGGCAACAATATCTAGGCCAATTGTTGGTTCATCTAAGAAAAGGATGCGCGGACTGTGAATAATTGCCCCGATCAATTCTAATTTCATCCTCTCCCCTAGTGATAGCTTCCGCACCGGCACATCTAAAACATGTTTAACCGACATTAATTCGGCCAGCTCATTTATTCTAGCTTTACAGCCAGCAGGCTCAAGACGATATATTTCGCGTAATAAATAGAAACTTTGATTGGCAGTCAAGTCCCAATTTAGACCAGCTTTGTTTCCCATTAGAAGTCCGATCTGTTGTAAAAATTCTGGTTTACGATCAAACGGCAAAAAACCTAGCACACCCACCTCGCCCCGTGTGGGATAAATAAGTCCAGTTAAAGCCTTAATAGTAGTAGTTTTGCCGGCCCCATTTGGCCCCAAAATAGCTAAACTCTCTCCCCCATTTACACTAAAGGAAATATCCGCCACGGCTGAAACTATGCGAAAATCTGGCCGCCATAAGCCGGTAATAATATTTTTGTTTTGTCTAATTTTAAAATCCTTGCCAAGATTACTTACTGAAATTATATTTTTCATATTTTTTGATTAAGAAGCCGAGGTATAATTTTTAAGAGCAATTTTCCAAAATACATTTTTCAAAATAACAAAAACCGTGGTCACCGCAACCGCCAGCCCAAGCATTGGCCAACCGTCTACCTTGCCTAGAGCGACTGAAACTGGAATCATAGCCATTAATAAGGTCGGGACAATAACCGAAAATGTAAACTGAAAAACTGGCCGATAACCTTCCCATGGAACATTTTCATTATCCCGAAGCACAAAGCACAGAGAATATATTTGTTTAGATTCACCATGCCAAAATACTGGCAGTAAAAGTAAAAAACAGAAACTTTCCCAAGCTATTACACCTAAGATAAAAATAAACACAGCTAACACTACATTGCCTGCCATTAAGGGTAGGTGCGCCCAATCAACAAGCCAAGCCAACAGGACCATATTTGGTAAGGCGTCTCTGGTTATGGTCAATAATGGGATTTTTCTAAATGTAACATACCAAAGAGACGGCACCGGCAAAACCAACAAAAAATCCAAAATTCCCCTCCGCACATCTTCTATTAATAACCGGTGATTTACTTCACCCCAGGTCCAATTGGTATAAAAACCTAGCTGACTGACAAACAGCAAAAAATACATTTGATTTTTATCATAGCCAGCAAAAGTGTTTATTTGTGAATAAAGCACCTGCACGAATAAAATTTGCACCACGGTGTACAAAAAAGTGGAGCAGACGTTGCCCCAATTGTTGCCAAAATAGGCCGTCTCACCCTGAAAAGTATTGACGGTATTTACTCTCAAAATGTTCAAACGCATTTTAATTTTAGATACCAACTCCTTCATATTTTTTTACAGAATAGCGCCATAAATAATGAGTCAAGAAAAACAAAGCAATAGCCCAACCAAGCGACACACTAAAAGTAAATAGCAGTTCTCTGCCACTTAAATTATTTTGCAAAACATAGGCTGGGGTAAACACTAGTGCCGGAAATGGCAAAAGTAAAATAATTTCCCTTATACCGACCGGGAACAAGGTCAGGGGTATAATTGCCCCCGATAGTATTTTAATGACATGATTAATAGCATTTCTAAAACCAGACCCCTCGGTGGAGTGAAAACTAATAATTCCAATTAAAGTATTAAATGCCACGGATACAAAAAGTGCAATGAAAAGGAATATTATAAATGCCACAACATTAACCCAGCTGGCTGGTGGCAAAACCACTAAACCAATAGTAAGTGAGATAAAGGCATAAACTATACCCATGCCGTTTTCGCCAGCATAGGAAAAAAATAAAAATGGAACGGTTTTAACTGGTTTAATAAAATAATTACTTATTTCACCTTGCATAATTATTTTTTGAATATAACGGCCAAACTTAAAATCGGTGGAAAAAGTAAGATCCTTTATAGCCGCTGCAACCAAAAAATAAGCCACTAGTGGTTTAAAATCCATGGCCCCACATGTGCTTTGAGAGAATGCATACCAAAACAAGGCCAACATACCCAAGGCAATAAGTCGGCAAGCAAAAAAAGCAATTATTTCAAATGGATAAGCAAGGATTTTTAGCCAATTGAATTTAACAACAGTAAAAAATAATTTCATTTGAATAATGAATATAATCGCACCGACGGCGACCTAAAACCCGAGGAGAATAACTATCGAAATAGTAACCAAATGAGTATAACTAAAATATTTAAAAAAGAAAAGCCCCGACATTTCGGGGCTTTTTGGTTCGTCGACATGGCCGACGAGCCGACTATTGCGGTGGAGAGGTTGGTGGCGCCAAACGCCCCACCAATTGACCTGTAACCTGGTGAAAAAACCAGGCCAGAGTACTTTGTTCGTGCTCTGGCTGAGCACTCTGGCCATCCGATCTTACATCCCCCTCCATATAAATCCTTTCCCCCGCCGTGCGGGAACCGAAAAAACAAGACCAACGCCAGCCGAGATAGTAATATATATCTAGCTATTTGTAAATAGAGATAATATCCCCAACAAACTACTTAGCCAACCGGTTTACCTGTTTTATAACCAAAAACAAGACGAAAGAAATAATCAGGAAATTTAAAACATTACTTAAAAAGTTGCCGTAGCCAAGAACAACGGGGGTAGAGCTGGCCCCTGCTTGTTGCAAAACAATCGCCTGTTCAGACAGATCCACTTTGTTAGTAACTAAACCCAGTAAGGGGTTAATAATATCGGTAACCAAGGAATTGGTAATGGAACTAAAGGAAGCGCCAATAACGACACCAATAGCAAGGTCAACAACATTCCCCCGTGTGGCAAACTCTTTGAATTCTTTAATGATTTTCATAAGGGACAGAATAATAGAAAACTGAAGAAAATTCAATTTTTTGTGTTCCAAAATGAGTACACTTTAGTTGTCCTAAGCGTCAAAATAGCTTTTGAGGATTAGCGGGGTTAGAACGTTACAACTTCTTAAACTTTTGATTCATCCGATATTACTTAGCTGAAAGTGTGATAGAAAACATTTTTAGAGTTTTGAGATAAAAATCCAATATGCCCTTATGCACAGCAGACCAGTTACCTAACTCATAACTATCTGAAAGATTTAAAATTGTTAATGCTTTCACAAGTTCTATCTTCTTTTCTGGATGCGCAAATAAATTTGTAGCCTTATTGATTAGCCTCAAACCGAACAGATCTTTCCCGGGGTCAAAACCCTTAACATGTAGGAATAAATGGAGTCGATTAATAGACTTATTAAAATCGGAATCATTCAAGCTTTCTATTATTTTTCTTGCGTCTTCAAAACTAACTCCGTGAGCACTCACTACTGGATTTATATTCTGTATATATGTTCGAAAATCAACCATTCGAGCATTTAATCCATCCTCACTGGTAGCAGTTTCCATTTGTTTGAAAAGGGAATCATCCTGATTAAAAAGTTCTGATCTTATTTCTGGATTTGTTGATGATGCTAAGTTTATCCTTTGTCTCTCTTCTGCAATCTTCGCAATAACTGGACCATTAGAATATATAATCTCTTCCTGTTTTGCCTTTTCTACCACAGCAGTCTTAGATGCAGCACGAGAGGCAGTAATGAATTCTTTGGCGCGTTCATTTCCAGATAGAACGATTGCATCTTTTAACTTCTCAGTGATAGTGCCGGTCCAGGAAGTAATTACTCGAGCAAGTTGAATTTGAGTATCTGGCCTAATTGATGCAAGATTTTCAATATAGTGACCAATCCACTTTGAGCTATTCACTTTAAGAAGATACCCAAGAGCAAGTCGTCTCTCGTCTGGATCAAAAATGTCGCTTTCAAATATAGTCTGTATATCCACTTCTTCCGCACTTTGTATAGCTCCACCTTTTTTCAAGTATTCAAGGAGATCATTGAGGCCTAGATTGTGCTTTATTAATGCGTAATCAGAGAGAACCTCTTTCGCACGAGTCAAAGTTTCCTCAGTAAAATAATTATATTTAGTTAGACCACCTAATGTATAGGTGTAATCAAGAGGATCAGTATCCGGGTCTGCTTCAATTTCCTTAAAGATTTCTAGTGTTTCCCTGGATTCAAGACTCTGAAGACGTAATAGGAAGTAATGACTCATTGTTCCATTCTTGAATCTTTTGTAAGCATCAAAAATAGGAACAACAAAAACCAGATCCTTTATTTCCCCCATCTCATCTAACACTCTTTCGGTATCATATTCATTTGTTGCTGCGTACAGTTGAGATATCAATTTTGAATTATATTCGGCTGCCATTATCTACAATAATGCCATTTCTTCACCGATCTGCAAATTTTGATTTAATAAGACTAGAACCTCACAAAACCTAAGTGTCCCAATACTTAGTGAGGGAAACCATAACTTCGTGAACAAATGTGGACCCTATCGGATTCGAACCGATGACCTCCTCATTGCAAATGAGGCGCTCTACCAACTAAGCTAAGGGCCCAATTTAATTTTAAACTTTCACAATATATAATTTTCAACACCTGTCGCCTCATTTGGCAAATAAGTGTCACAAGTATTTTTCTGCTGAAAAATCTTGCGACCCCACCTCGCGCCGTCGCGCTCCGGTCTTGCGCTTGGGTCCCAGCCCAAGCTCACTCTACCGACTAAGCTAAGGGCCCATAAAAGCACAAGATAAATAATAGCAAAACTTACCTAAAAATCAATCTGGGTGCTCTCGGCCGGATATCTCACACCTTGGAAACCCACGGTTTTCCAACGAGCTTCGCTCTGCCTTCCTCCACGGGAAAACTACAGTTTTCCCGACCCCTTTCGAGTTCGATTCTGGCCGAGAGCAGTCGCTTCGCTTTGTGCTCTCGGCCAGAATCGAACTGACATTACCAGCTTCGGAGGCCGGCGTTCTATCCATTAAACTACGAGGGCTGTAGGC
>CAYSSL010000032.1:0-5347 GCA_964433715.1 uncultured Candidatus Saccharibacteria bacterium
TGCCTCCGGTACAACCGAGATAATATTAAATGTCATATTATTTTTATTTTGCTACCGTTGCCCCCAAAAACACTCTCTCCAGCAAATCCCCCTGTGTAAGCTCGCTCGGCTTTCCCTCCGCCGCCACTTCGCCTCGCGACAGGATGTAAGCGCGGTCGGCGATCGACATCAGCGACTTTAGGTTGTGTTCTACCACGACTATCGCCATTTGCCGGCGGGTATTTATTTCTTTTACTTTAGCAAAAACTTCTTTCACAATTTTCGGCGAGAGGCCCAAGGAGGGTTCGTCTAAAAGGAGCACTTTTGGATCGGTCATCAGGCCACGAGCAATCGCGAGCATCTGCTGTTGGCCGCCCGACAGTGTCCCAGACTTGGCCGAAAGTTTAGCTCGCAAGACTGGAAAAATATCCAGCACCTCGTCAATCCGCGACTTCACAATATTTCTTTCTTTTACCCGATAAGCGCCGATTTCCAAATTTTCATACACCGTTAGGTGCCGAAATACTCTTCGGCCTTGTGGCACAAAGGCGAGACCCCGACCCACCATTTCATACGGGACCGGCTTTACCTCCTCACCGCGCCAGAGCACCCGACCAGCGGAAAGTGGCGCGAGGCCAAACATTGCCTTTAGCACGGTAGACTTCCCCGCCCCATTGGGCCCCAAAAGCGCCACTATCTCATTTTCATCGACAAAAATATCTGCTCCGGCGAGGGCCTTCACTCCGCCGTATGTCACATGACCATTTTCAAGTTGTAGCAGTTTTTCGATGGACATCAATTTGTTATTTTTATTCTTAATCCCTAGTTATCCTACCTACCAACGTCTGCGCTTCAGGCAATAGAGGGCAGGTAAATCTTAATTCTGGAATTTTTATTCCCCCAAATATGCTTCCACTACTTCCTTTTTGGCAAGCACTTCGGCTGGCTTGCCACTGGCCAACAGTTCCCCAGCATCCAGCACTACCACCGTATCGGAAAGCTCGCGGATTAAATCGATATTGTGCTCAATCAATACTACCGTTTTCCCAGCGGTCCGCAACTCGCGAAGAACCTGAGCCACTATCTTTACCATCTCGGTAAACAGACCAGCAAATGGCTCGTCGAAGAAGTAGATATCGGACTTCATGGCGAGCGCCCGGGCGACTTCCAACAATTTACGCTGGCCATAGGATAGGTTAACAGCCAGAGCCTCGCGTTTCTCCCACAAACCAACCTTGGTCAAAATCTGCTCGGCTTCGTCGAGGTGAAGCCGTTTGTGTCGCTCGAAAAAAGCCGAGAAAATATTCCGCTCAGTCAAAACCACGAGCAAATTATCTAAAACCGTCATCTGCTCGAAGAGGCGCACGTCTTGAAAAGTGCGGGTGATGCCGTACTCGGCCACATCATAAGCGGCGAGTTTTTCCAATTTGAGTTTTTCTCCAATATAAACCGCCCCGCCATCAAATGGCATCACACCAGTGAGAAGGTTCACCAAGGTCGACTTGCCCGAGCCATTGGGCCCGATGATACCGGTGATTTGCCCCGGTGCAAATTCAAGCGACAGATTATGCACCGCCTTCACCCCGTCAAAATGTTTTTTTAGGTTTTTAGTAAAAAGCATAACTATAATTTATATTCCCCCACTAGACCCTGGGGGCGATAGAGCATCAGGATAATTAAAAGCAAACCATACACCAGCTGGCGCATTTGGGCGGCAACGTCGGACGGAAAACCGACAAAGCGCAAGGCCTCGGGCAGAAGAATAAGGAAAAAAGCACCGAGCACCGCCCCTTTGTTGTTGGCGAGACCGCCGAGAATGATAATAGAAAGAATGAAGATGGACTCCGGTAGGCCAAAAGTGGACGGGTCGATGAAGGTAATATAGACAGCAAACAGTACGCCGGCCACCGCCGCCATCATGGCGCCAATGGTAAAAATCGCGAGCTTGTAGTAGCTGGTGCAGTAGCCAAAGACTTGAATAGCTTCTTCGTCTTCCCGAATAGCTTTCAATACCCGCCCAAACGACGAGGTGGCAATAAACTCAGACAAGAGGTAGACCACGAGCGCCAAAACCACCACCAGACCAAGAAAAATAATATTGTCTGAAAATGACAAACCAAAAATCTCTGGCCGCGGAATACCCGGGATACCCAGTGGGCCCCGAGTCACGCTCTGCCAATTTAAGAAAATACTAAAAACAATAATATTGAATCCAAACGAACCAAGCGCGTAATAGTCGCCACCAAAACGCGCGAGCACCAAGCCGATGACGAGACTCGCCACCCCCGTGATAATAATAGCCGCCAAAAGCGCCGGTAAAAACGACCAACCATAGGCGGTTAAGAGAATGGCCGCCACGTAAGCCCCCACCCCATAAAAAGCCGCGTGGGTAACTGAAAGCAAGCCGCTATAACCAACCACGAGGTTGAGTGAGACACCCAAAATAGAGTAGATGCCGACGAGTATTCCTAAATGTATCAGATATTCCATAAAATTATTTTCGCAAAATCCCTTGGGGTCTGAACAATAAGAAAATAATTAAGAGGCCAAAGGCGATGGCATCTTTCCACTCCCCCGATATTTTCCAAATACCAAAGTTTTCAACAAAACCCAAAAGAAAGGCCCCGAGTACTCCCCCATAAACATTGCCAATACCGCCAACAATAGCCGCAATCACACCCTTAAGAAGAAGCGACAGCCCCATCGTCGGCTCGATACCGGTATCAAGACCAACCAAAATACCAGCCAGCCCCGCAATAGCCGAACCGATAAAAAACACGGCCATTATCACCTTGTCAGTATTTACGCCAACTATTTTAGCCACCTCCTCATCGTCGGCCACCGCCTTCATCGCTTTACCAAATTTGGTGTATTTTAAAAATAGGGCCAGTAAAACCATAATAGCAATACCGGTAACCAAGATGCTGGCCTGCACATAGGTAATGACCGCAGTTGAAGCAAAACCCGGCACGGCGATTTCTAACACCCGGCTAGCGCCACCGCCACGAGTAAGAGTTTGAAACTGGCTGGTAAAAATCATGGCAATAACTGCCTGCAAAGCCGTAAAAAAACCAAGCGAAGCCACCAGCATAACCATTGACGACGACTGCCGTTTACGCAGAGGAAGATAAATAAGCCGTTCCGCCACTACGCCAACAACCCCGGCGATTATTACCCCAATCACAATACTTGGTAAAAGCGGTAAACCCAATGTTTTTGCCAGCCAAAACACGCTGTACCCACCGACCGCAGTGAGTGCACCGTAACCCAAATCAAAAAACTTGACCGTACCGTAAATCAAATTAAAACCAAGGGCGACCATAGTGTAGATCGCCCCGGCGATGATGGAATTGGCAATAAGTTGAGGGAGGATGTCCATTTTTCTATATGGTAACAAATATTTACCTTTTTGCCACAAACAAAAAACCGCCAGTGGCGGTTTTTTGTTTGTGATACAAACCTACTTTATTGTCACCGGCTTGCCATCTTTTATCATCCGCACCACCGCTTCGGTCACCACAATACCATCTGGGTCAACCGATAGTTCACCCATCGCGCCGTCAAAACCATTGATTTTGGCCAGTTCTTTAGTTATTTCTTCGCCAGTTGGAATAATCTTACCATCACCAGCTTTCTCGACAGCGTAAACAACCATCTTCACCACATCATAGCCGTTGCCGGCCGCCAGTTTAGGAGCATATCCGTATTTAGTCGTAAAATTATCGACAAACTCTTGACTTGGATCAGCGCCATTTATATACCACACACCTTCAAATAATTGAGGCTGATCGGTAAATTCTATAGATTCAATAGCGGTGAAAGGAGTAGTAATACCAGCATCCCTAATCTGCTTAGCCAGAACCTCTAATTCAGGAGTCGTTGCTTCCAGTAAATACATATCAGCCTGAATATTTTTCATTTTACTTATAAGCGACCGGAAGTCTCGTGTACCTGTGCTAAAGGTTTCACTGCCCGCAAGGTTTATGCCTTCTTTGGTTAAATCTTCGCGCAAAACCTTCGTCACCGCCAATACGCCAGGCTGATTCTGTTCAAACAGGATAGCAGACTTTACACCTCGCCTTTTTAGCTCCGCGGCCATTAGTTTTGATTCTTCATACGGTGGCGTCCAATGAATAAAACTATAATCCCCATTAGCCACATTTGGATCGGAAGCACCGCCATTTATATGTGGAATCTTAAATTTTTCGGCCAAAGGATTAACGGCATTTCCGGCCGGAGAGCCAATGGAACCGATGACATTTACTTTGTCTACAGCAATAAGTTTATTAACCGCGGTTACCGCTTTAGCTGGTTCAAATTTATCGTCCTCAAAAACAACTTCGTATTTGTATTTTGTATCATCGATATCAGCCACAGCCATGTTTATGGCGTCCCGATAAGACTCGCCCAGGAACGCCACGTCGCCAGTTAGCGGCAAAGAGAAACCAATTTTAATTGTTTGTTTCTCGCCGTCGGGGATATTAGTCCCCGCCCCCTTGTTTGCCCACCCATACCAAGCCAAACCGGCAATGATAACAACGACTACGATCCCAATAATTGTATTTTTCATATTTTGCTTAAAATATTTACTAATTTAAATTCTTATTTCAACCTCACGACTTCCCACGCACCACCAGTCATATCTCCATTGTCATCAAACTGGTACTCTCCTAGGTAGCCATCGTATTTTATATCCCTCATCTTATCTGCCAGACTATCATCACCCTTAGAGGCAATGGCTTTAGCGAGAATCATTAGTCCATCGTAAGCACTATCAGAATAAGTGGACGGTTCTTCTCCATAGGCCGCCAGATATTTTTCTCGAAAATCTTTAGCCATTGGGATATCTATCATATAGAGTTGATCGGCTTCGCCCAGGACCACTGTCCCCCGATTGACCAAACCTTCCATAACACTTGCTGCCGCCACTATCGGTAACCCCAGCTTCTGCTCTTGGCTTCTTTTTACTAAAAGAGTGCCTGCCTCATCGTAACCAGTCCATAAGACAACATCGGCACCGGCCAATTTAATCTTTGGGATAATCGTCGGGATTACTTCGGCATCAGAACCAAAGTTGATCTTTTCGGTCAGGACAATCGAACCACCAGCCTTTTTCACCGCTTCGGTAAAGGCTAGAAGGTGGCTTTCACCCCAAGCATCATTACTGACCACTACCGCCGCTTTGGTTTTTTTATTTTCTTTAAGCCAAGCCGTAAGTGGTTTCACTTCTTCGCTATTTTTATAAGTCCCGTAGAAAATATAGTCGCTTTCACTATTTACCACTTCAGAAGTGGCGCTCGGTATATAGGCCACAACTTGCTTTTCGTTTATTACCGGCAAGGCCGCGTCAATAAGGAAGCTCCAAATC
>CAYSSL010000033.1:0-5108 GCA_964433715.1 uncultured Candidatus Saccharibacteria bacterium
CCTCATATTATTGTTGATTCTTCGTATGCGGGAAATATTCCCGCCGAGGAAGAAGATGAAGACGGTGATGTTGCTGACGATGAAGATAATGATGATGGTGATTCTAGCCTTTCTGCTCATCAGAGTCCTACTCAAACCGCTAAGACCAAGACATCACCAGTTGCCACTTTATCCGCTGGTCGCGCTCGTTTGTCCTTAACTAACACCCCAGTTGTTTTTGCAGTTAACACGCCAGCCCTTGAAGAGAAAACGAATTACCGCTGGTCTTTTGGTGATGGCACATCGACTCGCGGCGAAAGAGCCACTCATGTTTATCGTCATCCGGGGGACTATGTAGTATTACTGACCGCTAAAACTGCCGAAACAGAGACGGTGGCTCGGACGACAGTTAAGGTGGTAAAACCTGACTTTGTCACTAACGTTGATAGAGATACGGGTATTATTTTGATAAAAAATAATACTGCTTATGAGGTAAATTTGGGAGGTTGGGGTGTGTTACAGGATTCAAGGCAATATCGTTTGGCGGAAGATACCATCTTGATGTCGGGTCAAAGTCTTAAGTTAGATCAGAGTCAACTTGGTTTCAGTCCGCACAATTCTTTGGTTGTGGCCATGGTTGCCCCCGACGGAGAAATTATTCACAGGGTTGAAACAACCGCAACAACAACAGAAGCGGATTTGCCTGATAAACATTTGGTGACCAGTAGTGTTGAGGCTAACATTAAACAATTAGCTTCGGTTGATAATTCTTTGGCTGGTAATATTTATGATAAAAAAGATGGGGAGGTAAAATCAAAAGAAGCCGAATCGGTGGTGGTGATAAAAGGTCACACGCCTTGGTATGTTAAGTTGGTACGGCTGCCGGTTGGTGGCTGGCGAGCATTGGGTCAATTATTTAATTAAAAAACTTTTTCAATGAAATATTTTACGAGCGGTTTTTGGAAGATGACTGGTGGCTTTTTTATAATTATAATTGTTGGCATATTGATTTTGGGGCTGGTGGGGTGGGTGAGCGGGGAAACAGCTGTTGATCCTTCAGTTATCGGGGCCGAATCTTCTGACACTAGCCTTTAAGTATTCTTTGTTGACAATTTAATATTTTAGCTATATATTACGAAATAACGCCGTAGACATTAGGCTGTTGGTCGGAGACTAACATTAAGTCCTAATTAGGCCCAATTAAAACTTACTTCTTTTTGAGGTAAGCGGGCAGGTCGAATACGTACGCGGCGAATAGCCGTTTTTTTATTTACATTATGGCTTTAACAAAACAGAAGAAGGGGACCATTCTTAGAGATATTCAAGAAGCGGTCAAATCTGCTCAGTCGATAGCTTTCGTGAATTTTCATGGTCTATCGGTGGCAGCCGTTAGTGAGCTTCGCAAGGGTTTGCGCGAAAATGGTGTTGGTTACAAAGTGGCCAAAAAAACATTAGTGCGTCTGGCTCTAGCTGATGCTGGTATTGAGGGTACTCTACCAGATTTGCCTGGTGAAATAGCGATTGCTTATGGTCAAGATTTGCTATTGCCGGCCAAGGGTGTTTATGACTTTGGTCGTAAAAATGCTGATGCTGTCAAACTTGTGGGTGGAGTATTTGAGGGTCGGTTTATGTCAGAAGGTGAAATGTTGGCTGTAGCTAAAATTCCAAACCAAGAGGTGTTATACGGAATGTTTGTTAATGTGATCAATTCACCAATCCAAGGTTTAGTGATTGCTCTAGATCAGATCGCTAAAAAACAAATTGCTTAGGCGGTAGATTAATTAAGAAATAAATTAATATATTAAAATATGAGTGAAGAACAGAAAGATGATGTAGTGGAAGAGGTGGCTACTCCTGCTGAAGTTGCTGCTCCAGCTCCAGTGGTGGCTACTGAGGAAGAAGTAGAAGTGCCAGCTAAATTTAAGGACCTTGTTGAAAAAATTGAGACCATGAGTGTTTTGGAACTCAATGAACTAGTTAAGGTGTTTGAGAAAAAATTTGGCGTTTCGGCTCAGGCTACTGTTGTGTCTGGTGGCGCTGGTGAAGGTAGCGCGGCCGCTGAAAAAAGTTCATTTACAGTTGAACTGACTTCAGCTGGTGACCAGAAGGTGCAAGTAATCAAGGCGATTAAAGAAGCTCTTGGTTTAGGCTTAAAAGAAGCCAAAGATTTGGTAGATGCCGCTCCATCCGTTCTAAAGGAAGGTGTTAAGAAAGAGGATGCTGAGGCCATGAAGACGGCGATTGAGACAGCTGGAGGTAAGGTAGAATTGAAGTAATTTAGGTTTTTAAAACAGCCCCCGAGTCGGTGGTCCCAGTGGCCCCCGCCTCGGGGGTTTTGTTTTGTAAAAAACCTGTGGTATAGTCCCACTATATTTAACTCAGTCTTATGGAAATTTTAGAGAAATTATTTGATAGTAAACATCGGGTAAAGCTTCTTCGCTTGTTTCTGTTTAATCTTGAAAAAGCTTTTGATCGGACAGAAATTATTCGTCGGAGCAAGGTTGTCTCTTCGGCTTTAAGAAGGGAGCTGGCCCTTTTGTCGGCAGTGGGAATTATTAAACAAAAGAAGGTTGTTACGGTAGGAAAAAGTGGCCGTCGCAAGGTGGTTCAGGGTTGGGAGCTTAACCCCGACTTTCCTCTTACTCAGAGTTTGCGCAGTCTTTTAAATACAGATTTTTTGCGGCGCAAGACTAATATCGTTAAGCGTTTTCGCAATTGTGGCCGGATTAAGCTCTTGGTTGTTTCTGGAGTTTTTATTGATGATGAAGATCGACGGCTGGACTTACTCTTGGTCGGCGATCACTTAAAGAAGAATATTATTGAAAAAAATGTTCGTTCAATTGAAGCTGAAGTTGGTCGAGAATTAAATTACGCCACTTTAGAGACAGACGAATTTCTTTATCGCGTTGGCACTAGCGATCGTTTTATTCGCGATGTTTTTGATTACCCTCACGAACGAATGATTGATAAACTCACTTTTTAGTTATCAAAAAAAGAGCCAGCCGGTCGACCGGCTGGCTCTTTTTTTGACACAGTTTGGCTATTATTTTGTTATCCACACACCCCTGTTCTTGGGCGTCTAGTGTGCTATCATTTATTTAGAAGATAATATTATTAGTGTCGAACGGTTAGTTAACTTTCGAATTTTATCGTTATGTTATTACAAACATGGAGTGATGTCCTCGTGACTTCTTTCCAAGATTTATGGGGTCAGATTATTGCCTATACGCCAAAGATTTTAGTGTCTATTATTATCTTTGTTGTGGGATGGGTGTTTGCTAGCTTAATTAGCAAATGGATTTCTACTCTCATTCGTTCGCTCAAGCTCGATGCACTTTTGCAAAGTGTGGGCATTCAGGATCTAGTAAATCGTGCCGGTTATCGCCTAGACGCCGGAGCCTTCATTGGGGCCTTAGTTAAATTGTTTATAATCGTAGTATTTTTGATTGCGGCTCTTGATGTTTTGGGATTACAGCAAATCAATGAATTTCTAAAAGTTGTTTTGGTTTCGTATATTCCAAACGTTATTGCTGCTGCTATTATTTTGTTGTTGGCGGCTGTTATTGCTGATGTTCTACGCAATATTGTGGTCGGTTCAGCTAAGGCGGCGGGTGTTATTTACGCTGATTTGTTGGGAGGTATTACCAAATGGGCGATCTGGATTTTTGCTATTTTGGCAGCTTTTAACCAACTAAACATTGGGGCCGTGTTTGCTCAGACCCTCTTTACCGGTCTAGTGGCAATGCTTGCTTTGGCTGGTGGTTTAGCTTTTGGTTTGGGTGGCCGAGATGCTGCTTCACGCTATATAGACAAGCTACGATCCGACATATCGGAAAAGCGTTAAAAGCCTTATTTTTTAAGACTAAACAGGCGTCAGGCTTAAAACTTGACGCCTGTTTTGTTTCGTATATAATGGTGGACGTCAGATATGCTTACAAAGATTAACCAAGAACCTAGGCGGCTAAAGTAGCTTGTTTTAGATTTTGCTACTTAGTACCGCCCGCGAAGGCGGTTTTTCTTTTCAGGACGGATGGACCATTGAAAACTAAATCCTGTCACAATATCAGCTTTTCCCGCCGTTTAGCGGGAGGGGGTCTTTTACGATATTGGAGACAGACAAAGGTAGAAACATTGTGTTTCTAAAGAAAGCAATCAAAAAATGTAAGTGGTTTTTAAATTTCCTAATAGGAAATTAAGAGCATATGGTGGATGCCTAGACACAAAGTGGCGATGAAGGACGCGGCTTGGCGGCGATACGCTTCGGGGAGATGCCTAGCAATCTTTGATCCGGAGATGTCCGAATGGGGAAACCCCATCGAGTAAAGCTCGATGACTCGTATTTTTGCGAGAGCGAACCTGGGGAAGTGAAACATCTCAGTACCCAGAGGAATAGAAACTAAATGAACTTCCTAGTTTGGAGGCTGAAAGCTACTGGCTTCCAAACTACGAGGTTCTAAGAATTCCCTTAGTAGTGGCGAGCGAACAGGGAGAAGCCCAAACCCTGTAGAATAAAGTATCTGAAATAGTAGTAATGATTTAAAATAAAATTTAAATCTCTCTACTGACATTCGGGTTTTTTATTCTACAGGGGGTTGTAAGGCACAGGCGTAGATTTCTAGGGAAGTCAAAAAATATTTTGTTAGCCGAAGCTGCTGGGAAGCAGCGCCGAAGAAGGTAACGGCCCTGTAGGCGAAAACAAAATATCTTCCTTGTCTGTGTTCTTGAGTACTTCGAGGAACGACAGCCTTGAGGGAAGCTGCCGGAACTAACCGGCAAGGCTAAATACACTTTGTGATCGATAGTGAACTAGTACCGTGAGGGAAAGGTGAAAAGCAGCCCGATAAGGGCGTTGAAATAGACCTGAAACCATATGCTTACAAGGAGTGGGAGCCCCTTCGGGGGTGACCGCGTGCCTATTGAAGAATGAGCCAACGAGTTTATGCGTACTGCAGGCTAAGCCCTTATGGGGTGGAGCCGCAGGGAAACCAAGTGTGAATAGCGCGTTTGTAGTCCGCATAAGACCCGAAGCCAGGTGAGCTTGCCATGGGCAGGGTGAACTTGCGAGAAATCGTGAGGGAGGCCCGAACCGGTTAGCCGTGCAATACTATCGGATGACCTGTGGTAGGGAG
>CAYSSL010000034.1:0-4437 GCA_964433715.1 uncultured Candidatus Saccharibacteria bacterium
ACCAGGAATAAAAAAAGTGGTAATTGGCGGTAAAGTTTTTTCAATTTCATTAATAGTATTCTCCGCCCACACCACCTTATCGGCGGAGATTTTTTTATCCGCACCAGCGGTTTCGGCCTGAACAATAAACATATTTTCTTGCACCTGATGCAAGACTACCGCCAACTTGGCCCCAGCACCAGGAACCTCATAATCAACATCTTTCGATTTAGCCTTGGCTAAGCCGACAAAAGAATTGCATTCATCTAATGTGCCCAAGGCCCAGGCCACGGTCGATGATTTTGAGATGCGTTGATTGCAACCAAAAGTCTTGGTCGTGCCATTGTCCCCTTTGCCAGTAAATAAAGCCATACGTTGATTTTAACATAAAAAACAAAGCGCACCTGCGGATAAAACCGCCCGTGCGCTAGCCGACCACTCGTCGGCCATTTATAATCTTTAAAACTTTTGATTTTTCTGGCAAAAGCTCAATTGAACTTGACCTGTTGGCAAGCTCCGGATAACGACCTATCGCATTAGAGACAGCGGTAACTTGTGGCACCAAGCTCTCTACTTCAACAATTGTCGGCCGACCATTGTCGTCGTAGAAAGCTACTTTACACAGAGGCATTCCACTTGGTCCCGTTTGCATCAGATCACCTCCTTTCTGGATTGAATATACAATCAAAAATAAAGGTAAGCAATGTGCGCGGGAGAGGACTTGAACCTCCACGTCCTTACGGACACTACCACCTCAAGGTAGCCTGGCTACCAGTTACAGCACCCGCGCGTTTGTTACAGGCACATTGTATGTAAAATCTACCAAAAAACAAGCCGGCGAGCGCCGGCTTGTTTTTTGGTTTTATTATTTATTGTCTTCAGTCGGTACCTCTTCGGTTGTAGTCTCATTTTCTACCGTTTCAGTTGGTGCCTCTTCTGTCACCTCGACCGCCTCCTCCTTTATTTCTGGGCCAGCTACCGCTTCTTCTTCCACATCCATCCGACCACCTAGTACCTGCTTCATGCGACGACGAATTTCTTTGGCCGCCTTATCGCGAATAAAGTAAAGTTTGGATCGACGAACTTTAGACTTACGCACAATCTCTATTTTATCAATCATTGGTGAATATAGAGGAAAAGTTTTTTCCATCCCCACCCCCGAAGCAGTCTTGCGAACCGTAAAAGTAGCTCCGGCTTCACTGCCATGCTTTCTGGCAATAACCAAGCCCTCAAAAATCTGAATGCGAGTTTTGCCTTTTTCTTGAATCTTTTGGTGCACGCGCACGGTATTACCTGAAGCGATGTCTAGCTTCTGGCGCTTAGCCATATCTACCGGCGAAATAGTAAATGTAGTTGCTTGCATAACGTCGGACAGTCTAGCACGCCTTTCGCAGGTTATCAAGAGCGGTAATCATATCCTCTGGCAGAGGGGCTTCAAACTCCTGCACCGAGCTGTCAGGAAGAGCAATTTTAAGCCGGTAAGCATGTAGACCCTGTCGAGCCAGACCTTCAGGACAAGCCTTACCTTTGGCATATAAATAATCACAGACAATAGGGTGCTGTAGTGCTTTAAAGTGAACACGAAGTTGGTGGGTACGCCCAGTTTTAGGATTGGCCTCCACATAACTATAGTCTCCCAAAGTCTCCAAAACCCTAAAAACAGTCACCGCTTCGCGCAAAGTACTGGCCGCCTTAAAACTTGCAACCCTAACCCGAGGATCTTTAAGACTACGACCAATTGGTAGATTAATAGTCTGTTCAGAAATACTATCGGCAAAATGTCCATACAAAATTGCTCGATAAGTTTTTTTTACCTTATGATCTTGAAATTGTTTTTTTAACCAAATAAAAGATTTTTGATTTAAAGCCACAATCATAACCCCACTTGTATCCCGATCTAGACGATGCACAATACCCGGGCGAGAAATAACTCTACCATCATCAAGGAGGGCTGATTCACCCACATCAATAGTCTCCGGAAATTGTCCCACCACCCAATCAGCCAAAGTCAGCTCGGCTTTTTTGCCATCAGAATGTGTTGAAAGACCCGCTGGCTTGTTTATAACCAACACGTCTGAATCTTGATAAAGTATCTCGGGATAAAAGTTCATATATTTACTGTAGCAAATAAGCCAAGCAAAAGAAAAAATAAAGTGGATTGAAAATATCTAAAGTTGTGTTAGAGTACTAGATGTAAAAATGCGCGCTTAGCTCAGTTGGCTAGAGCATCTCGTTTACACCGAGAGGGTCGGGGGTTCGAGTCCCTCAGCGCGCACAAAATCTTAAGTCTCAAAGCAATGCTTTGGGGCTTTTGATTTTGTAGTCACACTGAGGGACTCAAAAGACGGAGGCTACGAAGTCACTTGGTTCGCCAAGTGCAGCCGAGTCGGGGTCGCGAAAAATTTTTGGAAAAAATTTATTTGTGACCGAGTCCCTTATAGGAAGAGTCCCGCCTTAATCCAAAAACAAAAAACCGCCTTAGCGGTTTTTTGTTTTTGCCTAATTTTAAAACCAGCCCATCATTGGCCCACCCATATGGCCACGACCATCGAGCTGGAGCTTACCATCTTTAGCTTTCGTATCCATCTCTTTTGCTCGCGCTTCCATCCACTCTAGTCGACTATCGGCTTGAGCTTGAGTAATAACTCCACTATCCACCAACTTCTCAAGCCTTTCTGTCATATCGGCTTGACGTCTGGCTTGCATTTTTTCACGCACCGCCGCCAAATCTACCCCTTTTTCTTCAGCTAGATCTTTCATCGTCTTACCTTCGGCCCAAGCATCTTTAACATCAGCTACACTAAGACCAAACATTTCCGCCTGTTGTTCAAACATATCTTCTAGACGGCTAGCAACCTCATCTGGATCTATATCTTTACCACCAAAATTAGGACCAAAAGCCGAGACCGTGCCCGCTCCCAACATTACGAGAGCTAAAGCCGGAGCAAGGCCATAAGCCAACAATCTCCTATTTTTCATCTTTGTTAAAATTAAATTTATCTTAATAATGAACTAAAAGCGCGCTTAGGCTAAAGCCCTAGTACCAACCAAGTGGTACCTCTTATATTTATTACCCTCCAACTTTTGTTTTATTTCAAAAATAATTAAATCTACTCATCGTCACCATCTCTGTGGGGCCACTCTGGCAGATCATCGGGTGGCATAACAATCGCCCGCGCCCTAATTTTACCATCTTCATCTTCACCAAAAACAATTACCTTTTCACCCACTATCAAACTTTCATCTGGAGGTAAGATAAGTCTAGTTTTTTTCTCCACCAAAACCTTATAAGAATAATTTGTTTCAAATTCACGTAAATCAAAGCCATATTCTTGCATTTCTTCCACCAGCCCAGGGTGAGCCCCTATGAACGGCCTTGGTCCATAATAGCGATAAACTGGGGCAAAAAACGGTAGTTTATCCGCTACTGCCCGCCGATACAACTTAGGATGCATATCAAATTGTCCAGCCATCAGGCTTCCAACAGCAACAACAAAAATAAGAACAACCAGTGAATAAAGTGCTGGACGTCGATAAGCAAACCGAAAACGATTGACCGAAAGTTCTAAAACCAAAATAGACAAGGCGGCTACCAATACTAATACCCAAGGTAAAGACCGAGCCAAGACGCCTATCCCCCACCAACCCAAGGTGGGCGCCGCCCCTAAACCATTGGCCCGTAAAGCAAACATCACCAAACTAACAGTAAAAAGAGCCACCACTAGAACTAACAATATTAAAACAAAAATTAATATGCCCTTAACTACAAAAAATAAACGTGGTCGGGCAACAACCTTAGACGATTTTAATTTTTCAGTCACCGCCTCATATATTGAGGTTTTGTTTTTTTCTTCATTCATATTAATTTTGATAATTCTTTAATTTGTTTTTTAAAATTTCACGAGCCCGCTTCAGCCTCACACCCACAGTTGCCACCGGCACCGCTAAAATATCGGCAATATCTTCGTAAGATAAATCTTCATAATAAAATAACAACAAAGGTTCGCGGTATTTTGCCGACAAATCAGACAGGTAAGAATCTAAAAGCTGACGTATTTCGGCGGCCTCAGCCTCATCAGAGGCTTTAGTTCCATCAGATAAAAGTGGCAACAAAACATCATAATCAAAAAAAGAAAAAGGAATGGAGCGTTTTTTACGTAAAGCATTAGCAAATTCGTTGTGAGCCACTCGATAGAGCCAAGGCGAAAACCGGCGACTAGCATCAAAGCTATTAATATTGACGTAGGCCTTAATAAAAACGTCTTGTACTAAATCATCAATATCAGTCCCCACCACAAATCGCCGCGCGTAGCGACTAATTTTTTCTTGGTAACGCAACACTAAATCACCGAAGGCCTCTTTGTCCCCTTTTTGTACCAACAAAGCCAACTCTTCGTCGGATAATCCACTATATCTTGTCATGCCTTAATATAATACACCCTAACAGAGAAAATATTT
>CAYSSL010000035.1:0-4378 GCA_964433715.1 uncultured Candidatus Saccharibacteria bacterium
CGTGTGGCAAAGTCTTTAAATTCTTTGAAGATTTTCATAGCCAATTATTATTTTAATTTTGTACCAGCAACGCCTTTCAATATTTCAGACTTGAAAGTGTGCGTAATATTGTCCTCGTTTTTGAATTTTTCCTCAGCTAAAACTATCAATTTTTTTACGAGGTCAACACTAGATAGTCCAACCTTGCGCCAGTTGTGATCATATAAGCTGCCCGGTAAAGTATTTACCTCATTAATATAAACTTTTTTTACTTTTTCATCTATTAGAAAATCAACACGTGAAATACCGGTGCAGCCAATCGTCCGATATGTTTCTCGCCCCAGTCTTTCCACTTCAGACAAAAGGTCGGAATCAATTTTAGCTGGAATTTCACTATAAACACTATTTAAACCTGAAGATTTTTTACCGCCAGATAAATATTTACCCTCAAAATCAAAAAAATTATTATTTTTAAGAGGCCTCTCTACGCCCCCTAATTCTAATTTATCATTACCTATAATAGGCAATGTAACCTCAATGAGATTATTAACACTTTCTTCAACTAATATTTTGTTGTCATAATGCAAAGCCACCTCAATCGCATTATCTAAATCTTTTTCATTTTCAATCCTACTAATTGCAATGCTAGAACCTAGGTGAACCGGCTTTATATATACCGGCCAATTTAAGCTTAAAATTTTTTCTCTTAAGGTGAGTCTATCATTCTGCCAATCATGTGAAGTAAACCAAATATAAGGTACCACCGGCAACCCCTCGGCCTCTAAAACTTGCTTGGTTAAAACCTTATCCATAGACACCGCTGAAGCAAAAATATCACAACCAACAAATGGAACTTTTGCTAGACGGAGCAACCCCATTAAACTACCGTCTTCACCGTAGGTGCCATGCATAGCTGGAAAAGCAAGATCAATATTTAAATTTTTAGGACGCCAACTGGGCCAAATTATTTTAAAGCCATCAGTAAATGAAATATTAATTTTTTTAAGTCCCTTAATCTTATTTTCAAAGTCACCTGTCTTAAAAAAATCAAAATCATTCATAACCTGATCACAATACCAATTTCCGTCTTTACTTATATAAACAGGCCATACATCATATTCTCCAATAGCTTGGAGAGATTTAATAATTGGCACATGAGCGGTAATTATAGAAACATCATGTTCTACGCTTCTACCTCCGAAAATGACTGCGATGTTTTTTTTCATATTGAGATATTTTATCTTATTGATACTGGTCTGGCCAATCATTTTGTAATAAAACAACATCTCCTTCTATTGTTAAAAGAGAAAGCGAAGATAAGGCCACCAAAGCGTCGTCAAACCAAATTATTTCGCCTTGATATCCATTATTTATTAAACCGTCAGCAATAAAAGGTGTAACTGAATTTTTTACCAAAACCACCTTTTCTATTTGCGCTTTGGCTAACATATAGCCAATTTTTTTATGTACAATCTCTGTCATATTACCCATCTCTACTAAACCGGGGGTAACATAAAATCTCCGTCGCCCATCAATTGAGGTTAAAAAATCTATAGCCACCTTAACACCGTCGGGATTTCCATTATAACTATCATCTATAAAAACAACACCATTAGACTCTTTTTTTGGCTCTAGACGATGATCAAAAGGTTTGGTTTTTTCTACTCCTCTTATTAATTCTTCATTAGAAAAATCTAAATAATGAGCAATATAAACAGCCGCCGCCAGTGGCCCAACCTGATGTAGACCAAGTAAGTGTGACTTTAGTGATATTTTTTTACTATCGGAAATTATCAAATCAAAAGATGTACCATCTAAACTAGTCTTACAGTTTGTAACCCCCCAATCACCCACTCCAGATTTTGAGTAGAGCACATTACCACCAACAGCTTTGGAGGCAGCCAGATCACTTTCCGCATTTATGTACAAAGGTTTTTTACCCAAATAATCAGCAAGCTCAAAAATAGTCCCGACTGTCATTTCTAGGGTCTTAAATTTTTCTAAATGAGCTTCATTAACCCCCGTTATAATCCCAATATCTGGATGAACCAACTGACATAATTTATGAATATCACCCGGATAGTATTCTCCTAATTCAAAAATTAAAACATCTTCATCTCCATCTAAACTGCGAATAAATTTACTAATCCCAAGTGGGGTATTATAGCTATGAGGAACCGCACCAACCTTTTTCTTTTCCGCTAAAACGGTTTTTAATATCTCCCTCATCGTGGTCTTTCCATAACTACCAGCAATAACAATCTTCAAACCAGAGTGACTATTTAATTTGCGTGCCGCCAATGAAACAATCCACCACTCAATAGGCCTTTGTAGGGCATATTTTGTAAAAAATAGTGGTATTAATATTCCGTGGGCAAGAATATAAGGCAGACTAATCAGTATTAAGATACTTAACAAAATACCCAATACGCCCTTACCAACAAGCCACAAGGAAAAAACTAAAAGAAAAACAACAAACAGCCAACTTATTACAAATAAAAATAGAGCTTTAGGACTAAATATTAGATTCTTTCTTTGTTCAACCTGATAAAAGTTCTTAATATTCCCATACCAACGCAAGTAGTTTTCAATATTATACTCGCTAGCCTGAAGCATATAAACAAGAGAGCGAATATAAGAAAAACGGTAAGCCGATAGCCACTTCTTTATCATATAAATTTTGATATTAAATCAGCAACAATGTTGGCTTTATCACGATGAACAAAGTGCCCAGAATCACTGATTATTTCAAGATGTGAATCTGTTATTAACGAAGCAAACTTTTGTCCGTCAGAAATTGGGGTGATTTTATCTTCTTTACCCCACAACAAAAGAACTGGTTGGGTAATCATTTTTGCCTTCATTTTTAGATCATCCTTAATGGTATTCAGAAATATTTTATTTAATGGGCCAGCTTCATAATAGTCACTCCCTATTAGTCTATTCCACCAATGTCTAAAATAATTAACATTGAGCCCAAATAAACCAAGTAGCAAAAATGGCAATTTACCGATTTTGGCAACGAGAACCAAAATACGGTTACACCAAGAATTACTCTTATTAATCCCCGCCGAAGCAATCAAAATTATTTTTTCTGGTCTAATCTTTCCCTCAGCAACACCTTTAATGGCAATTCGGCCACCAAAAGAGTGGCCAACTAGAACATAAATATCAATATTTATTTTTTTAATAAAATCTACCAAAAAATCTATATACTGATCCAGCCCCCAGTCATCCTCTGGTTTTTCGGTATTACCAAAACCCGGTAAATCTAACCTTATAACCCGATAATTTAACTTTAGTTGTTCTGTAATTAAATCAAATGTTTGAAGATTATCCTGCCACCCATGAAGACAAAGTATGGTATTTCCTTGGCCTTCATCTCTATATTCCGTGGCAATGTTTTTAACAATTACTTTCATTATATCTCTTTCATAATAATTAAAAATGAATTCATGGTGCTACTTTAGTGTTCAAGTAAAGCGTTTTTTAACAAAATAATATTAGGCTAAAATATCCAGAAATTTAGCACTAGGACTTAATTATTATACAACGACCAGTGAATCCTTGCTCAAATCTTTCTAACGGCAGAAATTTTGCTTGCCAATTATAGTCTGGAAGAATAGATGTGTGGTGGACATAAAATCCCTTTAACCTTCCTTCCTCTTCCTCAAACCCTACCACAAGGGCAAGGTGACCGCCAAATTTTTTCCAAAAGAAAATTATCTCTTTCCACGACCTATAATTTTCAAAAGCCCACTTAATAGAGACAATCGGAAGAAAATTTTGTTTCAGCATTTCGCACAATTTGACAGCACCTCCACTTTCGCGACTTTCGGCAGAAAAACCAAATTCTTTGGCTAATTGAGCTAACCCATTATGGCTCCAGCCGACAGAATCATCATATGCGCCAATTTCAACCCCTTTTTTGATATATTCCGCAATTGACGGCGAAAGGGGTTTGGCTTCAACCGAAAGCAATCCATCTATCGCCATTTTCAAGCACAAGATACCACAAGAGGATTTTTCCCAATATTGCGCATCTTCAAAACTTTCAAAACCAAGTTTTTGCCATTGTGACAAATCCCATTTTTGGGAATAAAATGGTACTTCCCTTTTCATATGGGTATTTTAATGTAATTTGTATATCTAGCAAGAAGCGGGTTTGGTTGTCATCGCAACAAAAATTTTACAACTTTCTTCTATTTTGGTGGTCAGGAATATTTTACTCGCCGTCGCTCGTAAAATTTCACGACCCTGGCTCGCCTGTTTTTCTTACTAGAAAAACATGGCTCTGCCTTCCACTGCACGAAAAAATCTTCAGCAGTGAAGATTTTCCTATCAAGTGGACCCTATCGGATTCGAACCGATGACCTCCTCATTGCAAATGAGGCGCTCT
>CAYSSL010000036.1:0-4238 GCA_964433715.1 uncultured Candidatus Saccharibacteria bacterium
TATATAATTTAGTTAATGCTCACCGAAGTTGATAGTCTGAAAGCTATCGCGTCTAAACGCTTTGTCTATTTGCGTTGGTTCATTCTTTTTGGCGCCATTATCACTCTCGGTCTTTTATCTTATTTAGATCCAGAAACTACTCCAGTATCCGACTTTGGTCCCCTAATCGGACTACTTTCTTTGGCGGCTATATTTAATGGTCTAATTTTGTATCTAATAAATGTTGGTGAAAGTCGGCGTTCTCTTTTTCTCTTAACTAGCGTAAACATTGTCCAAATTTTGTTGGATTTATTATTGGTGGCGCTGGTTATTGTTTTACTTCAAACACCGGTTGGTTTTTTGCCTTTGCTGTTTCTTTTGCCTATATTTCAATCTCTTATTTTGTTTGATGCTGCCACCGGTCTTTTGGTGGCACTTCTGTCGGGTGGGTATCTTGTCGGTGTGTCATATCTAAAATTAAAATCTATTTTCTTATTGTCAGGCTTGATAGAAATTACACCAATTTTAAATTATGACCGAAATGTTTTGTGGGTATTTGCTTTAGTGTTTTGTATTTTTGTGGTGGTGGTATCAAATTTTACCGATATCGTAAAAGAACGCCAGCTTCATGGTCGGCTAGATAAGACAACTCCCACCACTAGAGATACTAGCGGCGAAGCTAGACAGGTGCAGTGGATACGACAATACAGTAAAAAATTAGAAGAAAATAATCGTTTATTGAGAGCTAAGGAAATAGAGCTAACTTTAGCTAAAGAACAATTAGAAGCTTTGGAAAATGCCAAGTCTGAATTTATTTCGGTGACCACTCATCAGTTGCGTACACCTTTGTCTGCCATCAAGTGGACTTTTAATATGATGATTTCAGAACAGTTGGGGGCAATTAATGCCGAACAAAAAGAATTTTTAGACAAAGGCTACCAGAGTGCCTTGCGAATGATTAGTATTGTAAACAATTTGGTTCATATTGATCATGCTACAGCCAAGCCGGAAGATTATAATTTTGTTGAGGTTAATATTGTTGAATTGGTGGAAAATGTTATGTTTGAATTTTCCAATCAGGCTGAAAGTAAAAACATAAACCTTGTCTTTGATAAACCAAGTTTTTTACCCCCATCTGTTAAAATAGATGAAGGTAAAATTAGAATGATGCTAGAAAATCTTATTGATAATGCAATAAAATATACCCCTAAACAGGGAAAGGTGTCACTAAATATTTCTGACGAAAGACTAAACTCGGCCGACCCTTCTGTTACTTTGTCGGTGACTGATACTGGGGTTGGCATACCCAAGGCTGAGCAGGATAAGATATTTCATAAGTTCTTTCGAGCTTCCAATGCGCGACGGGCGGAGCCCGATGGTAGTGGAATAGGTTTATATATTGCTAGAGACATTGTTGACCGTCATGGGGGGACCCTCCGCTTTTCTAGTGAAGAAGGAAAAGGTACGACTTTCTATATTACCTTGCCTATTCATCAAAAGGCAGTGGATGCGGTATAATATAAAACATTATTCTTTAATCTAGACTCTAATGAGTGATAATATAGCCAAGAAAATTTTGATTGTTGAGGACGATGAATTTTTGCGTTCGCTAACAGCCAAGCGGCTAGAAAAAGAAAATTATAATATTGCTATTGCGGCTGACGGCGAGCAAGCTTTGGTGGGGGTTGAGTCGGAAAAGCCCGACCTTGTTCTGCTAGACTTACTTTTACCAAATGTAAATGGGTTTGAGGTTTTGGAAAAGATGAACAAAAAAATGCCAGTCATTGTTTTTTCTAATCTGGGCCAAAAGGAAGACATTGAAAAGGCAAAAAAGTTGGGGGCCGATGACTTTTTAATCAAAGCCAACTTTACTCTTGATGATGTGGTGGCTAAAGTAAATAGCTATCTGAAAAAAAGTTAATTTTTTAAAATGACCAAGACGCGCGTGGCCGTCATTAGAGGGGGTATTGGATCAGAATATGACATCTCGCTAGAAACGGGTAAAACCGCGCTTCTTAGTTTGCCTGAAGATAAATATCAGCCAGTTGATGTTCTCATTTCTAGAGATGGGGCGTGGTATGTAAATGGTTGGCCTATTCGTCCGGTTGATTTGCCAGAATACGCCGATGTGGCTTTTATTGGTTTACATGGGGAGTTTGGTGAGGATGGGGGGATTCAGAAAATTTTAGATGATATTAAGTTTCCCTATACTGGGTCTGGACATATTGGCTCGGCGGTAGGAATAAACAAAGATGAGGCCAAGAAAATTTTAAAAGAAGCTGGTATGCGGGTTCCGTATGGCATTGTTATTGAAAATGATATGGATCCAGTCGAAGCCGCTCGCTTGGTTTTTAAAAAAGTTTCACCGACTTGGATTATTAAACCCAATGAAGGAGGGTCTTCTATTGGGTTGTCTTTCGCCCGCACTTTTTCAGAGTTGGTAGAGGGAATAAGCAGGGCTCAGACTTTCGGGCGGGTACTAGTAGAAGAATATCTAAAAGGAAAAGAAGCCACTTGTGGAGTAATTGATAATTTTCGTCGTCAGGATATCTATTCTCTTTTGCCTACCGAAGTTATTCGTTCCAATTCTTGCCCAGTTTGGACCTACGAGGGCAAATATACCGAATCTAATAACAGTGTGTGTCCCGGTAGATTTTCCGATAAAGAAAATGAAGAACTTCAGATTTTGGCTAGGCGAGTGCATGAAATTTTAAACTTGCGTCACTATTCTCGTAGCGACTTTATTGTTACCCCGCGGGGAATATATGTTTTAGAAGTTAATACCTTGCCTGGTTTGACCAAAACTTCACCTATGCCCAAAGCTTTGGAAGCTATTGGGTGTTCCTGCGGTCAATTTTTAGACCATTTAGTCAACCTTGCCCTTGTTGATAAAAAGAGTATGATAACGTAATAATTTTCAGATTATTACGTCTATCCTACCTATGCAACCATCAAATAAAAATATCCTAATAATGCTTGTTTTGGTCGTTATTATAGCTTCAGTGGCGGGCCTCTGGTGGTGGAGAACCCAAGGTCAGCCCGAGAGCGTTATAACTCGTATTGAGAGAGATTTGGCTCAGTATGAAGTAATAATTAGAGATTGTAAGGAGGCGGGGGAAAAGGAAAAAATTAGTTGTGATAAAAAATTTAAAACCATAGAGACAAGCTTAACTAACTATGAGAGAGAGCTTAAGGAGCTAAGTCGTATTCAAATGGCTAATATAAATGTAATTTCTACTAGTACCGCTACTAGCACCAGCTAAAATCAAAAAGACCCACGATGGGTCTTTTTAATTTATCGTTATTGGTTATTTTAGGAGTGGGGTGGGAGTTGTTGGTCGTTTCCGTGCTATTTTCTATTATTTGAAGTCCAGAGATTATTCCACCAATCAGAAGGGTCAATATTATATATTGATTTACCGAATTTCTTACCTGTTTTTGTTTTAAGTTTCTCTAATTGAGCATTTACTTTTGCTCCCCCTTTTCCATACAGCCATATATTAGCCTCCTTGTTTCCAGACCATTCGTATTCTCTTAAGAGAAGTATTTGATCGAGAAGGTCAGCCTCCTTTGCTAAAATTGCTTCTCGGCTTTCTCTTTTTTCGTATTCACTAATAAAATCTTTAAAATCAGGGTATGGTAAAGTTCCCAGTTGATCCTCATTTATCTCTTGTTCAAAGACTTTGATATATTTTTTGTGTATCCAATTGTGGTCATTACTTCTTACTTCGGCCATATCATGAAGGAGGCTCATCATTACTGTTTTATATGGATCAGCACCTTCTTCTTTTGCTAAAAACCAACTTATAATTGCCACACGATATGAGTGAGAAGCAATGCTGTCGGACATGTCATCGGTTAAGAGGACTTGTCGGTGCATTCGCATAAGCTTACGCATTGTACCGATTTCATAAAGAAAATTGACTATTTTCTCCTGATTTTTATTCTTTTTTGGTTTTTTAGGCTTCATATATAGACAGACTAATACTAACTTACATGTGTTTATTTTGGTAGTAGTTGAAGTTTTCTCGGTCTTCTTACTATAAGGTGCTCTCGGCGGGAATCTTTCATTACATGAACAGTAGACCTTTGCGATTTTCTCACGGCCGAGCCGTTTGAAAATAACGCAAAGCTTTTCGATTTCCGCACGCGACCAAAGCAGTTTGGTCGCTCTCGAGCACAATAAAAACTCTAGGAGTTTTTATTGTGCTCTCGGCGGGAATCGAACCTGCATTACCAGCTTCGGAGGCCGGCGTTCT
>CAYSSL010000037.1:0-4236 GCA_964433715.1 uncultured Candidatus Saccharibacteria bacterium
AATCACAATTTGGTGAGCGCGCCTACGACATTTACTCACGTCTTTTGCGCGAACGGATTATCTTTCTCGGAGGTGTAATTGACGACAATATGGCCAATATTGTTATTGCTCAACTACTTTTTCTTGAATCAGAAGATCCAAAAAAAGACATCAAACTTTATATCAACTCTCCGGGTGGCTCAGTCACCTCTACCCTTGCCATGATCGACACTATGGACCACATCGGCCCCGATGTTTCCACCATCTGTGTTGGTATTGCTGCTTCTGGCGGTGCCCTAGTATTAGGAGCTGGTGCTAAAGGTAAGAGACTGGCCTTACCAAATTCTGAAATAATGATCCACCAGCCTCTAGGTGGCACCGAGGGTCAAGCTTCTGATATTGAAATTTCAGCTAAACATATTTTAAAAACCAAGGACAATCTAAACAAAATGTTGGCCCGCTTTACCGGCAAACCCCTATCCCAGATTGAAAAGGACGTAGATCGCGACTTCTATATGTCGGCCGATGAAGCCAAAAAATATGGGTTGATTGATGAGGTAATAAAGCCAAAACCAGCGAAAAAGTAAAACAAAAAGGCCACCATCCGGTGGCCTTTTTGTTTTACTTTTTCAATAGATAAACACCCATCGACAAGTTTCAATATTTTTGGTATCATTTCACCATACATATTATTAATGTAAATTTGCTGACTTTTCCCTTTTCAGACTTTCGGCAGGAGATGAACCGCTAAACCTATATGACACTAGAAAATAAAAGGATTTCTTCTGTAAAAAACCTACTTTAGGTCTACTTTCGCCTGAAAAAATGGAGGGTTAGCCCCTTCTTATGAATCTATTAACAGTTATTATCCTAGCCGGTACCGCCGGTATTGGCGGGATCGTGATCGGCTATTTTTTACGCTGGCTTGTCACCCTTGGTCAAAAGGGCTCAATGGAGCTCACGATCAAGCAAACCCTGCTTGAAGCCAAAGACAAAGCACAGCAAATTGTCGCCGATGCCGAAAAAGAAAGTGCTCAAATCCTAAGTGAAGCCCGTGAAAAAGAACGGGAAAAAGAAACCAGTCTTAAAAAACTTGAGGACCGTCTTTTAACCAAAGATGAAACTCTTGATAAACGACAAGGAGATATTGACACCGAAGCGGAGAATTTAAAACAAAAAGCCGAAGAAATAAGACAAATAAAAGAAAAGGTTGAAAAAGCCCGAGTGGAACAAGATGCGGAGCTTGTCCGTATTGCTGGCCTATCTAAAGAAGACGCCGTTAAAGAAATAATGGGTCTAGCAGAAAAAGAATATGAGGAAGATCTGTTGGTGCGCATGAGAAAGCTAGAAATGAATACTGAAGAAAAATTAGAATCTCGCGCCAAAGATATACTAGCCACAACTATTCAGCGACTAGCCAACTCTACCGTACCAGAAGTAATGTCCTCCAACGTTGATATTCCATCAGACGACATAAAAGGTAAAATTATTGGCAAAGAAGGGCGAAATATTCGCACCTTTGAGAAAGAAACTGGAGTTGAAGTCATTATTGATGACACTCCGGGTTCTATTGTCTTGTCGTCTTTTGATCCAATCCGCCGCCAAATCGCCAAAGTGGCACTAGAAAACTTAATTTTGGATGGACGTATTCAACCAGTCAAAATTGAAGAAATGGTCGCTAAAGCCAAAGAAGATGTCTCAAAAATCATCAAAGAAAAAGGTGAGCAAGCCGCTTATGAGGTTGGGGTATTAAACCTTGACCCGCGCATCTTGCTTATTTTGGGTCGCCTTCACTTCCGCACCAGCTATGGTCAAAATGTTTTACAACACTCTATTGAAATGGCCCATCTGGCCGGAATGCTGGCGGAAGAACTAGGAGCCGATATTCAAGTGGCTAAGGCCGGAGCTCTGCTTCACGATATTGGCAAGGCGGTAGACCATGAAGTTTCCGGTACCCATGTTGAAATTGGCCGGCGAATTCTTGAAAAATTTGGAGCGGGTGAAGCAATCATCAAAGCGATGCAGGCCCACCACGAAGAATATCCTTATGAAACTATTGAGTCTATTATTGTCCAAACTGCCGACGCTGTCTCAGGTGGCAGACCCGGCGCTCGACGTGATAGTCTAGAAAATTACTTGAAACGCCTAAAAGACTTAGAGGATATTGCCAACACCTTTACCGGTATTGAAAAAACCTATGCGATACAGGCTGGTCGCGAAATTCGCGTTTTTGTGAAGCCAGAAGAAATTGGTGATATGGAAGCCAAAAAATTAGCTCGTGAAATTGCCCTAAAAATAGAAAAGGAACTAAAATACCCCGGAGAAATAAAAGTAACTGTCATTAGAGACTCGCGCGCTATAGAATTTGCGCGGTAAAACCTAAACAAATCACCCGCCAAGGCTTCGCCTTGGCGGGTGATTTGTTTTATCTCCTACCTATTGCACCCCCTATGTAGGATATATATACTGTATTTAAGTTTTAATGAGGTCGTGCCATTAGCAAAATAAAACACACATGGTATGAACAAGCAAGCCATTATCGAAGAAGTTCACAAGGCAATCGGGGGCACCAAAGCCGGTGCTGAGAAGGCTGTCGATACTGTGGTTGATTCTATCGTCTCTACCCTAAAAAAGGGAGATGAAGTATCAATTGCTGGTCTTGGTATTTTTTCGACCAAAGACCGCGCTGCTCGCACCGCTAGGAATCCTCGAACTGGAGAAACAGTCAAGGTTCCAGCTATGCGCGTGCCGAAGTTTCGCGCCGCCAAGGCCCTGAAGGATTCTGTTAAATAGATTTTTTCTTGCTCGCCCTGTTAAATAGAAGCTTTACATACAGCCAAAGACTCCAGAATGTAAACCTTTCTGGAGAAAGCGTGTAAGCGATCGATCATATTTAACAAGGCAAGAGAAAAATTCTCACTACACGAAAAAAGCCCGCCTGCGCGGGCTTTTTTCGTGACTAATCTTTATAACAGACCCTATTGATTTCTTTTTTATATTCTTCTAGCAACCACTTAGTATTACTCCCCGGCTGACCACGGCCAATTTTTTGACCATCAACTTGCACAATCGGTACCACATATTTGTTGGTAGCCATAATAAAAGCCTCATCAGCTTCCGCTAGTTCACTTACTTCCACTTCCCTCTCTTCAACCTTAAATTTTTTTCTCGCTAATTTCAAAACCACCTTTCGTGTAACCCCAGCTAAAACCCCCTCCTTTGGTGTGATTAAGGTGTCGCCCTTAAACAAGCCAAAATTACTCATTGCACACTCCAAAACCTTTCCTCTATGAACGTATAGTATTTCCAAAGCCCCAGCTTGTTTTCTTTTCGCTTGCAAATTTACCGCCACCGCATAATTAGTATGCTTGGCTTCCGCTAGTGGTCGCTCGTGTTCAGCCGTAATTAACTTAGCTCCCCGACTAAAAACCACCGGAGCATAGTCGGCTAGGCTGTCCATTAAAATAAAAAATTGGGAATGACCAGAGGTAATACCATCATCACTTGCGCCACCAGTAAGCACGAGGCGAACACTGGCATCTTTTAATTTATTTTTAAGCAGGAGAGATTGTGTTGCCCCCAAAACAACTTCATATGATACTGGCACCTTTAGCCCTAGTAGTTTAGCTGACTGACAAAAGCGCTTAAAATGATCGTCTAAATGAAATGGCGTTTTGTTATATATCCGCGCAAAATCAAACACCCCATAGCCCCGCAAAACAGACAGATCGTTAACCAAAATTTTGGCCGCCGTTAGCTTCACCACCTTGTTACCAAAAAAACAGTAGGGAGACATAGTCTAAAAATAAAAAGTAATGGGGTAATTTTAGCAGGTTTTATCTTTTTAGACAGACTTGTCCTAGATCTAAAATCAATGTTGCAATATAAAAAGAACCGATGAATGTTTTGTGCCCCGTATCGAATCACGAGTCGAACTTGGCGGGCATGGTTGGCGGAAGTGGCACATTTATTCATGAAGGATAGTGGAGCAGGGTTGATGGTGTGACCAAGTCCTTCCTTTGACTACATTGTCATAATCCTTTAGGCTACTACCAGAGACTAATAGTACCCCACAACTCAAACCCGGTTGGAGGAGAGAAAATGAACCAAAACAAAAGACGCTTCCAAGAAGCCCGCGAACAAATGCAGGCTGCCAGGAAAAAGGCCGACGAGTCCCTACAGTCTTGGCAACAAGACATCCACAAGGGAAACTTGTCGGACAATCCAGCGGAAGACTTGGTGGTGAGCGTCCGCGGC
>CAYSSL010000038.1:0-3699 GCA_964433715.1 uncultured Candidatus Saccharibacteria bacterium
GCTGGCTCATTCCAAACCGAAACCGCCTGAGCCGTACCTACTCCAATAAAAAGCACAGCCGCGATTGATAAAATTAGATGGGTTTTCTTCATAAAAATGGGGTGGGTAAAAAACTATTAATATTATTTTTAATTTTCAAGCGATTCTATTATTTTCACTTTCTCTGCTTCCGACAAATCTTCGGCTTCTCCTTTTTCCAGCTCACGCACCACAGCTGCCTTTTCAGCCTCACTCAAACTCACCACTGGTTCATTTTCCAACAAATCAATAACCGCCTGCCGATCGGCCTCGGTCATCACCGCTTCATCTGACTTACGACTTTCCGACCAAACTAAAACCGCCAAAGCTATTACCACTACCACTGCCACCAAAATAAAAACCTTTGGTACAACTTTTTGGCGAGGTTGTTCCACTGAAGGGGAAGGGGTAGGAGAAATATTGTCCATTTAAAATAAGTACTTAAGAAACCAAACACGCGCTAGAACTAACTCTAGGCTCGTGCTCCTCATTAACAATGAGTATACCAAGGCTAAGTCAGCCAAAACAGACAACAAATCTATAAACTGTTGATAACTGAGTAAATTTTAATTCCCTTGACTTCATTTTTTTGTATATATATAATATAAGGACTGACTGATAGTCCGCTTTTCCAGACTGGGAACGCGGGTTTTTTATTTAAAAAGTAATAATTTTAACAACTAACCAAACATATGATTGATCTAAAAGCTTTAAACGCCGCCTTGGGTGAATTGGAAGAAGAGCGCAATATTCCACGCGCCAAGATTATGGAGGCTATTTCCGATGCCCTAGTCGCCGCTTACAAGAAAGATTATGGGAAAAAAGGCCAAATAATAAGGGCTAATTTTGACCTGTCTACTGGTCAGGCTCAATTTTTCCAAGTAAAAATTGCCGTTGACAACACCACTGTCCGCACCGAAGAAGAGGACCCAACCGATGAAACCGATGAGCGCCCTCGTTTTAACGAAGAACATCATATTTGGTTGGAAGACGCTAAAAAAATTAAAAAAGATGTGGCCCTAGATGAGGAACTAATATTTCCCCTAGAAGCAAAGGACGACTATGGCCGCATTGCTGCCCAAACTGCCAAGCAGGTTATTATCCAGCGCATCCGTGAAGCGGAGAAAGTTTCAATCTTAGACGAATACGACAATCGTCAGGGTGAAATAATCAACGGCAAAGTCCAGAAAATAGAGCGTGGCAATGTTTTTGTTGACCTTGGCCGAACAACCGCTATTTTGCCCTACGAAGAACAAATCCCCGGCGAGTTTTACCGCCAAGGCGAGCGCATAAGAGCTTATTTATATCTAGTGGAAGATACTCCACGTGGCATTGCCTTAAAACTGTCACGCTCTCATCCTAAATTTGTTGAGCGTCTATTTGAAATGGAAGCGCCAGAAATTGCTTCAGGAGCAGTGGAAATCAAGTCTATTGCCCGCGAAGCTGGGTCACGGACCAAGATCGCCGTTGCCAGCCACGAAAACTCTATTGATCCAGTTGGTTCAATGGTGGGACAACGCGGCTCTCGAGTCAACACGGTTATTACCGAATTAGGTGGTGAAAAAATAGATATTATAGAGTGGTCGGAAAATCCCGCCACCTTTATTACCAACGCCCTTTCCCCCGCCAAGGTTATTTCGGTTAATCTAAACGAAGAAACCCACCAAGCCACCGTCGATGTAGCGGCCGATCAATTTTCTCTAGCCGTCGGCAAAGGCGGTCAAAATGTTAGACTAGCCGCCAAACTCTCTGGTTGGAAAATTGATATTACCACCCCAGAAAATCTAGGAGCACCTGACGAGGAAATGGAAATCAAAGCTCCAGCAGAAGAAGAAATTTCCCCCGAAAAGGCGAGTGAACAAGCTGAATAATAAATTAAAAAATAATCAAAAACTCAAATATGAATCTTTGGCACGATATTCCTGCTGGCAACACAGAAGAGCTCAATGTAATCATTGAAATCCCTAAATTATCCCGAATCAAGTATGAACTAGACAAAGACACCGGCCTTATTCACGTGGACCGCGTATTGTACTCGCCAATGCACTATCCCGCTAATTATGGTTTTACCCCCCAAACCCTCTGGGCCGATGGCGACCCTTTGGATGTATTGGTTATGAGTCACGAACCATTTGTGCCGGGCTGTATGGTAAAAGTGCGACCAATCGGGGTAATGGAAATGACCGACGATGGCGACTCTGATGCTAAAGTTTTATCCGTCCCCGCCAAAGACCCTCGTTACAACACAATTAAAGATATTGCCGATATCGATCCTCACACCCTAGAGGAAATAAAGCACTTTTTCCGCGTTTACAAAGACCTCCAGAAAAAAGAGGTCCTAGTGGCTGACTGGCGGGATAAAAAGGAGGCTCAGAAAGATATTGAAACGTCCATTTCTCTATATAAGGCCAAATTTGCAAAATAGGGATATCAGTGGCGAAATTTTGTAAAAAATGCTATACTAGCCTTGAGCGAGTATGGCATTTTTGATTGGACTCGCCTTAGAAACTAAGCAAAAAATATGAAATCTCTATCAGTTATTGGACTTATAGCTATTATAGTAGCCGGCTTCGGCGTCCCCAAGACCGCTCTGGCCACCAGCTCTTTCAGTCGTTTAGCGACAATTCAGGATCAAGCCCGCGCCACTCGTGAGTCGTTTATTCGTATGCAAAGTGACCGAGAAGTAGACAACGCCTCTAGCACCGAGCGTTTTCGTTCTCTAGAAAAACGGGTTCTAGAACTAAAAGAGCAGACGGTTTTGATCGCCTACACTAGAGTAATAGAGCGCTTAAGCCACTACACCACCTATTTAGACAACATAAACAGTCGTCTTAATCTTCGTCTAGAGGCCCACACAAAGAAAAACTTGGATGTTTCTCTAGCCCAAGAGAAAGTAAAAATGGCGGGCGACCTTATACAAACAGCCAGCTCAACTATTGCCCTCGCCAGTGCCAGCTCAACAGAAATTTTGACTTCAGACAATCCGGCTATAGTTTTGCAGTCTATAAAAGAAAAGCTATCCGAATCTGCCTCCACCCTTGAAAAAGCTCGTCTAGCTATTGCTGAAGCGGTACAGGCCGTCAAAGAAGTTGAGCCCAAGCAATAAAATACTATGGAAAAAACTCCCACCCCTATAGAACAACTCCGTCGCGTTGACTCTACCAAGGGACCAATAATTGCCACAATCATTATTATTATTGTGCTAATTTTAGGTGCGATTGTAGTTTTTTATAACCAATATCAAGAGAGTCGCAAGTGGCAAGAAAACTATTACAATGACAACGCCTCTACAACTAGTCCTACCTCTTTGCCAACCAACAAAGAAGCAGCTCCGATCTCTTCCACCTCTACCAACATCGCCGATATTGAAAGCGATCTAGAAGTAGCCGACATGTCTGACCTAGAAACTGAAATAGAAGCGTTATCTACCGAGGTTGAATAAATTTTAAAGTTTAACAATCAGCTGCCATTGCCACGGCGGTAAATTTCTGTAGACTATAATTTTATGAATACAATCAATATCACAAACTTACCAGAGTCTATGGTAGAAATCACCGGCGAGATACCAGCCGATATTTTTATGGCTCTCTGGCCCGAAGCGGTTCGCTCCTTAGGTGAAAAAATTAGTATCGCTGGTTTTCGCCCTGGGCACGCCCCCGAGAAGCTAGTTATTGAACATGC
>CAYSSL010000039.1:0-3231 GCA_964433715.1 uncultured Candidatus Saccharibacteria bacterium
ACAAAAATATAGGCGGCCAAAGCTTTGCTTTGTCCTTGTTATTTTTGTGCGGGATGGGGGAATCGAACTCCCAACCTCAGTTTGGAAAACTGATATTATACCATTTAACTAATCCCGCTTTTACCTGAATATGCTAACAAAAAATAGCGCCCACGTGAAGTGGGCGCCAACTATCAAACAATTGCTATGCAGAATTTATTTATCTTAATTTATGAGCACCGAGGATATTGGTTCTAAATCCTTTACTGTATTCATAGACACATCTAAGTTCAGCATTTTCGCCCGAACAACAAAATGTTCGAAACGTAAGACCATATTGAGAGGCCTTTTCCATCCACGGGATTGGGGACACAACGTAGACAATATCTCCACCCATAGAATAATATTCTACTTGCTGGATAAAATCATCGCCTGATAATGCCCAAAAATCCTTAAGATGAAGAACGTCGACAGGACCGTGAAGTCTTGCCATAGCCAAGCTCTGTTCATTAGTCAGTTCGTGGCGAGACAGCCACCAGACCTTTGGAACAAATATTGGCTCCGCTTTATCCTTAAATCGAATACGGACCGTAGATACAATACCAGCATCAATCAAAATTAATTTGTCGCTCATCTAGAGTCTCCTCTTTGGCGCTATAGCAAGATAGTCGCCGGTTTAAAGAACGATTTCGGAAAACTCCGAACCAGACAAGATATTAGCAAAAAAACTAAAATTTGTGAAGAAGCCCTAAACTAAAATGCCTAGGGCTGCCAATAAAATTATAAACGAAGCAATAGTCGGAACTAAACACCAAGTGCAGGTATGTTTAAGTACTCGTAATTGAATATACATCAAATAGCCGCTATATACACTCGCCCCAAATGCTGACAACAAAATAAGTAAACTCACCCATAGCGGCCCCGCCATAATAATACCCAAGACAGACAACAAAAGACTAAATCCAAAATATAATAGCCCTACCTGATCATTGAAAAAACCATATATTTTGTTATGGCGACTCATAATAATAGAATCACATTCGTGATTAATAACACACTCTACCACCCTACCGTGTTGCCGATGACGGTAAATATACCAAGAAGCGACCAGCCCAACAACGGAAGACATAAGAGTGGCTAAAAGAAAAATTATAGACATTAGTTAAATAATAACATTTTTACGCCGGTGGTCTATCATAACATTTGACGTATTAGCAACACAGACTACAATGGGTTAAGACAATTGTTCTAGCCTTAGACTGTGAAAGGAGGTGAAAAAATGCACACGATTGCCGAACGCGACAAATTGTGTGGCTTGGTGTTTCGCGCCATTGGCAAAATAACCAAGCAAGAGATCCGGCTAAACAGCCAGAACGAAGACAAAAAACATGGTGTAGTCTGGCAACAGTTTTCTTTCCAAGACTACACTCGCCTACCTGGGACGCTGGAAGTCAAAGTGGCTCAAACGGGGGAAATTACCATCATCACCGCCACCGAGCACTTCCATCATTTCAAACAAAAACTAGAACAGAACTTCACCACTCTTCAGGGGTTTAACCATCACAGAGACGACGGGGGTTACGTATATGAAAAGCCGTAGCACAAACTTGACCCTGATGCCGACACACACCAATGTCGCCACATCAGGGTCTTACTTATTTAAATTTTTAAACCACCAAAAAAGCCGCTTATAAAGCGGCTTTTTTGGTGGGAGGATTAACGCCGAGGGCGTTCTTCCATTGGACGAGCTTCATTGACAGTCAAGTTGCGACCGCCGAAGTCTTTGCCATTCCACATTTCGATCGCCTTTTCAGCGTCCGAATCATTATCAAACTCAACGAAACCAAAACCCTTTGAACGGCCAGTCATACGATCCATGATGATGATCGCGGATGATACAACGCCCGCTTGGGAAAAAGCTTCCTTAAGCTCAGTGTCAGTGGTGCTGTAAGGCAAACCACCAACATACAATTTCTTAGCCATGTGTGAATACTAGATTCTGTTAACCTGCGAAGTAACGACCTCTCATACTGACTCTCTCTTTTGCCTCATTCTCGCAGCACACATGGAGAGAAAACATTTTGAGGAAACTACGCACGAGGTGAGTATAGCAAAAATATCCAAAAAAGTCAACCAGTTATCCCTGACCACTCTGTGTGTCAATTAACGGCTACCCTTTTACTGTTGGCGTTTATATCTACCGCAAGAAAGTGGCCTTCGTCTCATACCAACACGACGAGATGTTTGGCATTGTTTTGAGTAGTCCAGCTATTTGTCTCACCTTAAAAGCCACCTTTGAAATATTTTGGCAGATGAATAATAACTAAAACATAATTTATCTAAAAATACCTGACCTCCTCTAAAAGAGAAGGTCAGGCAGTCAGTCATCCTACCCCGCTATCGACTGGTAGTATTCCCAATAAGCTTTCGCCCGAGCAATGTTGTGTTCGGCCGAGGAGGCGTATTTGGTTTCGTCCCAATTGAAGTAGCGCTGGTGATAGGCGTCGGTGACATAGCGCGCCGCCAACTCTAGGGTAATCAGGGCCACCGCACTCCTAATCTGGTCGCGGGTAAATGGCGGTCGATACTCCACCCGATAGGCCTCGACCAGCTCGGTAAACAAGTTATGGTCAAAGACATAGCCATCCCGACGACACCAGCTCCGCATCGCGTCCCCAAGGTCGAGCAGGACACTACCCCTCATCAGGGTGTCAAAATCGACCAAGGCTACGGCCCGCTTACCAACAAAGAGAAAGTTGTCGAACTTGGGATCGCCGTGAATAAGCTGTGTTTCCCCCTCAGCTGGCAAGCGGTGCTTCTCCACCGCTCGAAAAATATCCTTGGCTATCTCCGCCAACTCACCGGAAATCTTTTGCTCCCGCACCAGAAGCATCATCAGTCCAACAATTTGTCCGGTATCATGGAAACCCTGAATAGAGAAGCAGGGCTCATACCGACAATCGGACATCATGTCGTGGAACTTGCCCAGCATTAGCGCGCACGATTGCAAAGCTTGATAGCTTTTCTCCGCCGGCGGATCATTTTCAATATACTCCGAGACCCGCCACGGAAAATGGCCGTACCTCACAGACAAGGCTCCCCCAGGAGCAATCAGCGGCCGCGGCGTCAAAAACCCCCGCGCCGATAGCCAGCCATAGAGAAAAAGTCCGTCCACTGTTATCCGTTCGTTAAAGATTGGCGCCAATTTCTGAAAGATAAACTTCCCCCTTTCAGTTTCCACTTCATAGGTTT
>CAYSSL010000040.1:0-2967 GCA_964433715.1 uncultured Candidatus Saccharibacteria bacterium
ACACGAAGGCCCCGCAAGGGGTCTTTTTCGTGTGTGCTTGGGGGCGGGTGGGGAAGGGTCGGAAACCGAGATGGTTTCCGTGCAGGAAGGCAACGAGCGAAGCGAGTGTTGGAAAACCGTCCGCGTGTCGCTGAAGCTTTAGCGGAGGAGCAGGGTTTCCCAGCTCCCGTCCCCAAGATAATTCGCTAAAATATTTACCGAACCTGCCCCCTCAACCTTTCCTTTCCTTTCTATTTTGTGTAAATTGACTCTTGGATTCGTACTACGAAAGGAGTTGCTGTGAACAAGGTTGACAGACTAAAGGATGGCAGTTGGATACAAGAAAACAGATTGCCTGTGTCAGGACAGAAAAGGGTTTGCCCTAATTGCACAGCGAGTGGGACTTTGGTGAGTTGTTTGGGTTATGACCGGAAACCTGTTTTGCACTGTTGCGAATGTGCTACAGATTTTATTCCTGAGATTCGACAAGTAGGGATGTGTAATCGGGGAGGATTTCTTGTAACTAAAATCATCCCTCTTTGACTTCAAAAAAATCCCCCGCGAGCCTAGGCTCGCGGGGGATTAAATTTTCTACTGTCCCGTCTTCACTTTCAACTTCGTTGATTTATCTTTGTCTATTTTTGGTAGGCGGATAGTGAGTAGGCCATTTCTTTCGGTGGCTTCCGCTTCTTCGGTTTCAATTTCTGCAGGTAGAAGTATGGTGCGGGCAAATGACCCCCAATACAGTTCTCGCTGAAAATAATCTTCGTCGGCAATTGTGCGAGCGGCTTCGCGGGTACCTTTAATAGTCACCATTTCCCTCGTGATATTAATAGTTAAATCTTCAGGTTTTACACCAGCCACCATAGTTTGAATAATAATTTCACTCGGGGTCTGGTAGACATCTACCGACAATTCACCCTCTTCCTCTTCTACCCATTCTGGTTCGCGCCGAGTTGGTTCTAGTGCTATCTCTTCGTAGTCGTCGTGATCATCGGCTACACTAATTGTGCCGGTAATCCGTTCGAAGAATGATCGTCGATCTTTAGGCATATCCTTTTAAAATTATTTATTAATACTATTTACCGCCGAGGTGGGCACTTTGCAGAAAATGGTTTTTACCCGCTCGAAGAAATATAAAACAAAAATAGCGACGAGCCATAAGGCAACAAATATCCAAATCATGTCGCGTCCGCTAGATGTAATTATAAGAAAATTAAACAGTCCGTGCAATATAGAAGCAGTGAACAAACCACAAATGGTAGCAAAAGTTTTGGTTAACTTGGGGGAACAGAAGGCTATACCCACCAATCCGCCCACAATCGCTGAAGAAACAATGTGAACAACTGTTGCTCCGAGAAAGCGTAAATTGCCGGTGAGAATAAAAAATGTACTAGTTTCTCCCGAGAGGATTGTAGACAATAAAAATAGAGTATTTTCTACGGCTGCAAAACCGATCGCCGCGGTGACTGCATAAATCATAGCGTCTATTGGCTCGTCAAAGTTGCGGTTGCGGTAAGCCGACAGGTAAGTCGCACTAAATTTTATAATTTCTTCAGTAGCTGCCCAAGCTAAGAGAAAACCAAAAGATGAGAAGAAAAAAGCCACCGACAGTTCTGGACTGGAGTAGTCGAGTGTACCAAAACCCGTTTTAGTTAAAACACTAGATAATAGTTTTTGAATAATAAAAGCAAAAACTACCGCTAGTCCACCCGCGACAAACACTCGCGCTACCATGCCGGCTGGTTCGGGTTTTTTATTGTCTTCGTGAAGCCAAAACCATAACCAAATGAGGGCTGGAACAAAACCACCAACGAGAGCAAATATGGTGGTGCTTATATCAAGACTAGAAGTTGGCGTCATTTATAGTTGGCCACGGCTCGATCATAAGGAGTGAACCGGCTGGATTTATTATACCCCACAGTTCTTCGGTGACGAAAGGCATAAAGGGGTGAAGGCCAATAAGAATGGTGCGTAGAGTGTGCAATAAAAATTGGGCACGCGAATTTTTCGCTATCATATCTTCGCCTTTTAGAATGTTTTTGCTGTCTTCAATTATTTCGTCGGCTAAGCGGTGCCAAGTGTAGTGATAAAGTTTTTCAGAGGCGAGGTGAAAACGGTAGTTTTCCATATCGGCAGTAATGTCGGCAAATAAAACCGATAATTCCTCACGATTTTTGTTGTCAGTTTCGGTATAGTCGGTAAAGTTCGGGTCGAAATTTATACCGGCCGTATTTTCTAAAATAAACCGACTAATATTCCACAACTTGTTGGCAAAGTTTTTGTAGCCTTTTATTTTGGATTCAGCCAGCGCCGAATCTGACCCTGGTGGATTACCAATAACTAGCCCCATCCGCAGAGCGTCCATGCCATATTTTTCCGCTATCTCAATCGGGTTTACGACATTACCTTTAGATTTGGACATTTTTTTACCCTGAGCATCGTTGACCAAGCCGTGCATGTAGACAGTATGAAAGGGGACCTTTCCGGTGAGATAAAGTCCAAAAATAACCATCCGTGGAACCCATTTGAAAATAAGGTCATGGCCAGTTTCCATTACATCGGTTGGATGGTAGGTAGAAAAATCTTTAGAATCAGGATAACCAAGAACTAGTTGGGGCCACTGGCCGGAAGAGAACCAAGTGTCAAAAGTATCAGTATCGGTGCGCATTTTACCGCCACACTTCTGGCAAGAAGAAATATTATTTTCTAAATCTGGCAAGCCTTCACCACAAGCGTCACAGATTTTCGCTGGTATTGGTATGCCCCATACTATCTGGCGAGAAATGTTCCAATCCAAAGTATTTTCCATCCAGTAGAGAAATATTTTGCGATAATTGTCGGGAACGAATTTAATTTTGTTTTCATTTACTGCTTCAATTGCCTTTTCGGCTAATGGCTTCATTTTTACAAACCATTGTTCTTTGATCTGGGGCTCAATGGTTGTCTCACACTTGTAGCAGACTTTAACATTGTGGACATAATTTT
>CAYSSL010000041.1:0-2724 GCA_964433715.1 uncultured Candidatus Saccharibacteria bacterium
ACCTGCGACCATCTCCTTAAAAGGGAGCTGCTCTACCAACTGAGCTAACAGGGCATAATGAATATCTTTACATTTTTCTCTTCTATTTAATTATATAACACTATTTACTCAACTCGCCCGACACGCAAGCGTAGTCGTTGCGGGCGGGCCAACTGAGCTAACAGGGCAAATACGGCATTATCTTACCTAAAAAACATTGCTTTGTCTACGCTATTTGCTAGCATTCTCATATGAAAAAAGAGACTTTTTTAATTTTCTATAATATCCGCTCGTCCTACAATGTGGGGGCCATTTTCCGCACGGCGGACGCGGCGGGGGTAGATAAAATATATTTAGTAGGGGTCACACCCTGTCCGGCCGATAAGTTTGGGCGGGTTAATGGGCAGATTGCCAAAACTGCTCTCGGGGCAGAAAAGTCGGTGGCGTGGGAGTATAAAAAAACGATTGCCCCACTTATGGCCAAACTAAAAAAAGATGACGTTCAAATTATTGCTCTGGAGCAAGCCGAAAATTCTCTTGATTATCGTAAACTAAAGCCAAAAGTTAGCTGGGCGCTGGTTTTGGGTGAAGAGACCAAAGGTTTACCAAAATCGGTTTTAAATAAATGCGACGCCGTGGTTGAAATCCCAATGAAAGGGGAGAAGGAGTCTTTAAATGTGTCGGTCGCCACGGGGGTGGCGCTGTTCCAGATTTTTCGCTAGAGTTGTTTTTAGTCTAGTAGATTAAACGTAAGGAACAAATGGAGGCAGGTATGTATCCTAATGCGACGTCCGAACTGATTTGTCGAATCACGAGTGCTTTTCCTGGAATACAATCAGACGATAATGGTAATCTTGATCCTGGCCGCGACGCTTCGTTGGAAAAGAAGGCCAGTTATTATCTCTGGATGTTAACTCGGATTCAATCTATGGGAGAAGATGAAGCTTTGAAGGCTTCCACCTGGGCTGGCTGGGTCTTTGCGCTTTCGGATCGGGAGCTTTGTGTTTGTACTAATGATGAAGTTCGAGACTGGGTCCGTTTGGACAAGCAACAGATGAGGTCATAGTTGCTGACCATTTATTTTGTGCACACCGGTTTTACTCGGTGTGCATTTTATTTTTGACACCTCTCACAAAAGTGGGTTCCACGGCCCGCATGTTTTATTTTTGATATTTTAGTTTGACACCGCAAGCAGGGCAGATTTCCTCGGCCGTAGACATTTAGATATTTTACGAAGCCGCCTTTGGTGCCGCTTGCCGTGACATAATTGCGGGCCGAAGTCCCTTTCATTTTGATCGAGAGTTTTAAAACAGCGACGATGGCGGTGTGGAGTCTGGCAATTTCTGTTTTAGTAAGAGACGATATTTTGCGGGTGGGCAGGACCTTAGCATTGAAACAAGCTTCGTCAATATAAATATTGCCCATACCGGCAATGAGGTGCTGGTCAAACAGAGTTTGCTTGATAGTTCTGTTTGGATACTTGGTAAAAAGTTCAGTAAAAATATTTAAAGTAAACTTTTTGTCGAGTGGTTCGACACCGTGCGGGGAGAGGATAATGTCTTTTTCGGTTTCATTTACCAATTTCAGCCAGCCAAACTTGCGCAGGTCGTTGAAGTAGAGAGTGGAACCGTCGGTAAATTTAAACTCGGCGCGGGTATAGTTGTTGGGCAGGTCTTTGCCACCGTCTTTTTGCGGGTGGCCACCGACTACTGCTTTCCCGACCTTGGGTACAAAAATAAGTTGGCCGGTCATTTTGAGGTGGACGAGGAGAAACTGGCCGTGTGAAAGCGCGATGACGACAATTTTGGCTCGACGCGAGACGCCTAAGATTTTTTTCTTGGCAATATTTTGGACAAAGTCTTCGGCCGAAAGGGGGAGGACCATTTTGGGCACGTGAATAACCGCTGACTTGAAAGTCTTACCACTAATCGCTCTATTTAGTTGTCTCGCGACAGTCTCGACTTCGGGGAGCTCTGGCATTTATCCTGTTAAGTAAGATTTGACACGACTTTTAATATAACGCTTTCCGTACGTGGTTTTTAAATACTTTTCTCGGTGTGTGGCATCATTTTGGTTTAAACATGCCTCATAATATACAAGTTTTAGTGGACGTCTATCTTTAGTTGACTCTACTAGACCTTTGCTGTGTTGGTCAAATCTTAACTTTAAATTTTTTGTAAACCCTGTATAAAATTTCTTATCCTTTAGTGATTGTAATATATATGTATAGTACATAGTGACTAAATCAAAAAATTTAAAGTTTACTAAACAGGATAAACTTTTTTCACTCCTTACTTTCTACTTTTTTGCGCAAGAATGTTGTCAGCTCGTCGCGGGCTACCTCGGCATCACTCCACGGCTCTTTGGCGCCATTTGCGCGCATTATATACGGGTCGGTGCCTTTGCCGGTGATTATTACCACACTGCCGGTCTCGGCTCGGGCAATGGCTTTTCTAATGGCTACCCGCCGGTCCATTTCTATTTCTTTAGGGGAGTGAAGGACACCCGAGGCCACTTGGTCAGCGATTTGCTGAGGGTTTTCGTCGTAGGGGTCTTCGTCGGTGATATACACAAAGCTTGCGTATTTGTCGGCGAGTCCGCCCATTATCTGCCGACGGTCACTGTCCCGGCCACCACCGGTACCACCGAGGACAGCAATAATCTTATGATCCTTGTAAATTTCATACACCTTTTGCAAAGAGTCGGCGGTGTGGGCGTAGTCGACGATGACTTTAAAGTCTTGGG
>CAYSSL010000042.1:0-2543 GCA_964433715.1 uncultured Candidatus Saccharibacteria bacterium
AAACCCAAACCATCACCGTCTTTTTCCTCGACACTAACAACTTCAACATTGGCCGTGAACCATATGAAAAAGCCGTGACCCGCGGAGTAACTACTAGCGACCCGATGAACGCAGTGTTAATAGAACTAATGAAAGGACCAACTATCGCGGAAAAAGAAGCTGGTCTTGAAGTGGTAAAAAGCGAAGCCACCGACCTCCGCCTAGACTTTGTCCCAGAAACTGGCACCGCCAATGTTTACCTAATTGGTGGTTGTAGCTCACATGGCTCCACCTACACCATTGCCAATCTGATAGACAAAAATCTCCACCAATTCCCTGAGGTAAAACATATTCGGATTTACGACCCAAAGGGAGAAACAATGGGGCCAGACAATAAACTGGCTGATTCCCTACCTGAATGTCTTCAGCCTTAGCGGGTATCAACTAAGTCTCACTGGCACATAAACTTACCTCTCCCCTTTACTTTCTCCAACCCTTGATATATATTATGCAAATCATTTGCATAATTATGCGGACCAATATATATAAAGAAAAAATAATTCAACTACTTAAAACCAGCCATGTTTTAAGTCTCACCGACCTCCACCGCCGGCTCCCTAAAGCCGATTTTTCAACAGTCTATCGGAACATCAAACAGCTGACAGCAACCGGTGAGATTAAAAAAATTGTTTTAGCTAAAGACAATATTGTTTATGAATTAAACAATCAACTAGAGCAACATGATCATTTTCTGTGTTTAAACTGTGGTCAAATAGAGGAAATACAGGTAACCTCAAAAAAATTATTAACTAGTGGCCATCGAAAAATCTTTGATATCTTGATTAAAGGCCTGTGTACTAACTGTAATATAAAAATATGATGTCTATTTACTTGTATCCCCTAGCTAGTGTCATAATTGTCAGCCTCGTGTCACTCTTGGGTATTTTTACACTTTCTTTAAAAGAACAGTTGGTCCGAAAATATATTTTTCTTTTGGTCAGCTTGGCAGTGGGCGCCCTCTTGGGCGATGCCTTTATTCACCTTATCCCTGAAGCTTTTGAACTGATTCCTAATCCGACCTATTTGTCAGTAGCGATAATCGCCGGCATTTTTATCTTCTTCGTTTTAGAAAAAGTTTTACACTGGCACCACCACCATGCCGAAGTTGAGGGCACAGAATGTTTACACCCGATGGGCAAAATGGTTTTAGTCTCCGATGGTGTACACAATTTTATTGACGGCCTGATTATTGGCGCCAGCTACCTAGTCAGTATTGAAGTTGGTATTGCTACCACCGTCGCCATTGTCTTACATGAAATTCCCCAAGAAATTGGCGACTTTGGCATCTTGCTCCACTCTGGCTACAGCACCGCCAAAGCCTTGTGGCTAAATTTTTTGTCGGCAACACTCGCTATATTGGGCACAATTATTGCTCTCACCAGTGGCGGGAAAAGTGAACTTTTGGCTATTTGGTTAATACCACTCACGGCTGGTGGTTTTATTTATATTGCAATGAGCGATCTAATCCCCGAAATGCACAAAACTAAAAACCCAAAAGACTCCGCGTTACAGCTTGTCACTGTTGCCATTGGAATTTTGGCAATGGTTCTACTCCTAGCGGTGGAGTAGCCAAATTTAGAACAAAAGAGACGAGAGCTATTGTTGGCTTTTTAAAGTGAGTCAACTGAGTATTCACAAAAATCATCAATCTTCTTAAATTAGGTATAATCTACCCATGTCCCCCACTGATTTAATCTCCGCCCACTTTCGCCTAAAGCCGGACCAAAAGGTAGCTCTAGAGAGACTGCATTTAAACACTCTCCAAGACTTACTTCTCTACCTCCCGTCTCGCTATGCTTTTCAGGGGGAAATAAAAAATATTGCCGACATTGTAGTTGGTGAAAATGTCGCCATAATAGCCCGCGTGTTAAAAGCGGAGACCAAAAAAGCCTACCGGCAAAAGATTCCGATGGCCGAAGCAACCTTTGAAGATGCCACGGGCAAAATAAAAGCGGTATGGTTTCACCAAGCCTACCTCGCCAAAAAACTTTTTCCGAGTCAGACGGTCCAACTCTCCGGCAAAGTCACCGAGCGAAAGGGCGAGATTTATCTAGCAAATCCGGATATAAATACCGACCCTGTCCCCAACTTTTCCAAAAACACTATTTTTGCCGACAGTAATGGGGGCAATGTACTGGTCCCGGTCTACCCCGAAACAAAGGGCCTATCGTCTGGCTGGTTTTATTATCATATTCAAAAAATATTAGCAGCCGGTGTACACAAAGAAATTACCGACCCGATACCGGCTGATATCTTAAAAAAATATTTCCTACCTAAACTGGAAACCGCTTTGGTTTGGATTCATGGCCCCCAAAATGAACGCGACAGTGTAAGTGCGCGTAAACGATTTGCCTTTGAAGAAGTTTTTTTCATCCAGCTCGACCGGCTCCAAGCCAGAAGTGAATATAAAAAAGCCCGCGCCCATAAAGTAGCGACTACCGATAAAGAGCTAAAACAATTTACCAGTCGTTTTCCTTTTCCCCTTACCGGTGGCCAAACCGAAG
>CAYSSL010000043.1:0-2368 GCA_964433715.1 uncultured Candidatus Saccharibacteria bacterium
TCAGGCCGTATTTTTCCTTGGCCCAGCGGTTCACCCGTTGGGCAATTTCCTCTTGCCTTTTGGCCCGCTTGTCAGCGATGGTTAAGACTCCGTCAATTAACTGGTGCATAGCCCGTCCTCCGGTTGTTAAAGACCTAATCGGCACAAAAAAGAACAAAAACAAACAAAGCTCTTCTCGGGGTGAGAGGAGCTCTTGTTAATTTTTGAAACAAAGGGAGAAGTTTCAGTAACTAAAAAGGGCGCCCCTCGGCGTGGTAAACCAGTGGCCGAAGCGATAACCCTTGTTTGTTACTAAAACCTTAATCATAATCTGACTATAAACCAAAGCTAAAAAGTGTCAATATCCCATAATCCCCAGATGCTAAAATATAACTTTTTCTGTTATGATTAAGCCATGGAAATAATCTATATTTTTGGTGGCATATTGGCTGGGGCGGTGGTGGCTGGAGTCGTTTTTTTCTTTTTAGGGCGCCTGCGGCAGGGGGCGGGCGGGGGTAGTTCAAGTCCCGAATCTTTGATTTTAATTCAAAACCAAATGAATGAGTTGGCACGGATGCTAGACGACCGGATGGGCCACGTGCGCACCGAGCTAAAAGAGTCCTCGCGGTTTATGCAAGATTCAATGCGAACCCAATTTTCTGACTCCATGAAAATTGTCACCGATGTGACCGAGCGGCTCACCAAGCTTGATGAGACCAACCGCCAAGTGATGAACTTTACCGACCAGCTAAAAGACCTACAAGATATTTTGAAAAACCCCAAACAGCGGGGGATACTGGGTGAATATTATCTGGAAACATTGCTTAAAAATATTTTACCGCCAACGGGTTTTCAAATGCAGTACAAGTTTGCCGATGGGGAAATAGTAGACGCGGCGGTGTTTGTGAAAGACAAAATTATTCCCGTGGACTCTAAATTTTCTTTAGAAAACTACAACCGCGTGGCGGAAGAGAAAAACGAAGCCGAGCGCGACCGTCTAGAAAAACTTTTTGTTAATGACCTAAAAAACCGGATCCAAGAAACCGCCAAATATATTCGCCCGAGCGAGGGGACACTGGATTTTGCCTTTATGTTTATTCCGCACGAGGCGATTTACTATGACTTACTCGTCAATAAAATTGGGGCGATTACCGACGACACCGAAAACCTAATTCAGCGCGCGGCCAACAAATATCACGTGATTATTGTGTCGCCAACCTCTTTCCTTGCCTATTTGCAAACTGTTTTGCAGGGGCTAAAGGCACTACAAATTGAAGAATCTGCCAAAGAGATACGAAAGAGGGTAGAAGAGCTAGGCAAACACATTGGGGTTTATGACAGCTTTATGCAGAAAATGGGTGGCTCTTTGGGCACAACCGTGAGTCACTACAACAGTGCCTACAAAGAATTCAAAAAGATCGACAAAGACGTCTTTCGGATCGCCGGCGAGTCGGCTGGGGTGGAGGTTTTAAGTTTAGACAAACCAACTTTAGAGGAATAATTTATCCACAACAGATTATATCTAGCGTAAATAGAGCTTTTGTGATAACTTAAATGCTGGTCACAGGCACTGCGCTTGTTGGTCTTTTTTGTTTTTCGGTACAAAATCTACTAGCGGGAGGCAATGGTTATGGCGGTTGTAACTAAGGAGAAAATCTTCTCCGGCGTAACTTTGGACATGAGGCTGCAGTGGGAGGATTGGATGGAAAAGTTGCCCGGGAAGATGGAGACAGTCTCTGGACCTTCAGGGACGGGTAAGACCACTCTACTTGGTCAGACCGTTGACTGCGCTCCAGAGATTTGTTCCTTGGTGACATCGGAGACCAATCGCAAGCCCCGCCCAAGTGATCTGGTGCATGAGTACAACTACTTGTCGGAAGAGGATTTTGACCAGCTGGTCAGTACGAGAAAACTTGCTTGGCAGGTTTCTGCCCACGGCAACCGGTATGCGACGACTGACCGCAATACGCGGATCGCCTTCACCGTTGAAGGTTTTCACCTCGTCAATTGCTTGCCGATCATACCAGCCTCCCTGCCGGCCGAATTCTTTCTCTCCCAGAAGGTCACACCGTTCTTCATTGTCGCTCCTCCAGAACGGGAATTGCGCCGCCGCTTCAAGGAGCGGGGCGATGGTCCCGAAGAGGTCGAGAGGAGGATCGCCGACTGCGCGGAATGGAATGATTGGTTTGAATCGCGTCGGGGGTGCATCCCGTTTAAGGTGATCGACGGCCGCTTGTCGAAGGATGAGATGGCTCGGAGTTTCCACAAAGCCATCAACCTTTAGTCGCCACGTCTTGGTTTATCACAGGCTACCGCCCCCGTTGTGGTAGCCTGTTTTTCTTGCATTTTTTGGCGATTTTAGTACAATACTCGGGTATGAATTTTGCTG
>CAYSSL010000044.1:0-1956 GCA_964433715.1 uncultured Candidatus Saccharibacteria bacterium
CACCTCCTTGATTTTCACCATCCCTTCGCAATGGTCGGAAAAGGAGGAAGCTCGCTTGGTTGGAAAATAAAATATAGAAAAAGAAAACCGCCCCGTTCGAGACTGCCGAAGGGGCGGTTTTAAACGGGGCGGAGAGAGCCGGTGTTAATTGGTTGGCTCGTAAAGATGAAGTGGCGCGTAGCTGGTCTGTCCGCTCTCCCACTTCACCATCGTGATGTAGCGCGGAGGCGTGACTTTCTCGGAGGTTGGGTAGTCGTTGAGACTGATCAGTTCAAGTCCATGACTCGTCTTGATCAACAGGCCGCAGGATGCACCGAGGCCGTCAAAGTCGGTCCAGGTGGTACCGATAACTTCCGCGACTTCCTCGCCGCCACTGATCATTTTGTTGTCTTGTTTCGGCGTGCTTACCTTCAGGGTCTGGACGAGCTGACAAGCAACTATGATGGCCAGACAGATAAACATACCAATTTTGTCGGCGTCCTTCATTGTCTACCTTCTTTCTGGTGGCTGTGCCACTGGTTGTTTCTGTTAGATATAATAACATAAGTAATATAAAAAGTCAATGAAAATTAGTTGTCCACAATAACACGTTTTAGGGTGGACTTTTCTTACAGATTTGATAGGATTATGGAGATCAAGCATCTAGGGTGGGTCCGGAAAAATCGTTATTTTAGAACATATTCTGAATGACTGACCGGAATTACCATATAAAACAAGGCTTATTTTAGGAAATCTCCAAAGCCCAAGGCGACCAAATCGTCAAAAGGCTAAAATATCGTTATTTTCCAAGGCTTTTAAACAAAAGCTTCTTTTTTCTGGGTTGGCTTTAGGTATAGCTCTTACTGTCTATCACACCGCCCATGCTGATGTGCCGGCATTTTTAAATGTAAGTTCCGAACTTTTGGCGATGCAGTCGGCTCAGGTAATGAATTCACAAAAGATGGAAATTTTAGATGCTTCTGGTGTTTCGCCAAAATATTCTGGTCGTGGTGGGGCAATCTTAATTGCCGATGGTGACACTTTAGTACCTAGTGAAAATGGGTCTGAAGCCGGCGCTGGAACTTCGTTTATTCCGGAAAATGACGAGATTAGTGTTTATGTTGTTAAAGAGGGAGATGTTTTGTCGGAGGTAGCCGAGATGTTTGGTGTTTCAGTCAATACTATTATGTGGGCCAATGATTTGAAAAAAACGACTGATATTTCCGAAGGTGATGTTTTGGTTATATTGCCGATATCAGGAGTGCGTCATACGGTTAAAAAGGGTGATACCATCTCAAAGATTGCTAAAATTTATAATGCTGATGCCCTTGAGGTTGCTCGTTACAACGGTTTAGCTGAAGACGATTCTCTTAAAGAGGGTGACGAAGTCATTGTTCCTCATGGTGAAATAATTCCGCCAAAACCTGTAAAGAAACCGGGATCAACTAGTGGTCAAAGACGCGACGGCAGCTCCCCTTCTACGGCTACTCGTTATGCTGGCCTGCCAACTTATTCCGGATATTATACTCGCCCTATTTCAGGTGGAACAAAAACTCAAGGTATTCATGGTAACAATGGTGTTGATATTGCGGCGGCGGTAGGTACACCGCTTTATGCCTCGGCTGGGGGTACAGTTATTGTAGCTCGCACTGGCGGTTGGAATGGTGGCTATGGTAACTATGTGGTTATTAAACATGACAATGGTACTCAAACTTTGTATGGCCATATGAATACGGTCACAGTGTTTGCGGGACAGTCTATTGGTCAAGGTGATCCGATTGGTACACTAGGTAGTTCCGGCAACTCTACTGGTCCGCATATTCACTTTGAAATCCGCGGTGCCCGAAATCCATTTTAGGATTTGTAGGGCGGTGCCAAAAATCCTTTCTAGCGCCGAGTGGCAATTTAAATTTAGATCTAGGTAATACCCAAAAGTCGACAACAAAGGCCCGCGCAAGCGGGCCTTTGTTGTCGACC
>CAYSSL010000045.1:0-1952 GCA_964433715.1 uncultured Candidatus Saccharibacteria bacterium
AAAGTTCTATAATAGAAAGTATATCACGAAAGGTATTTAATATGATTGATTTTCTCCAAAAACTTATCCACATTGTTAATCAAATATTTTTTCCCATAAGTTGTGTTGGTTGTCGCCGACCAGATATTTTGCTGTGTCAGGATTGTGATGAAAAATTAACTCCGAGCGACAATCTTGATGAACAAACTATTACCGCCCTCGCCTACTCTGATGTAGCAGTAAAGCAACTGGTCTGGCTTATGAAATATCGTGGGTCAAAGCAAGCAACAAATATTTTGGCGGAGAAGTTGCACCAAAAGATTTTGTATCACTTGTCCGACTTGCCAGATTTTTATTTAGTAAAAGAAAAGATTCTGCTAGTCCCTGTCCCAATGACCAAAAAGCACGAACGTAAGCGTGGATGGAACCAAACCAAAAGATTGGCCGAAGCCATGGCCGAACTTTCTCCACACACTTATGTGGTGAGTAATGCCTTAAGGAAAATCAGAGCAACCAAGAGACAGGTATTGTGCCGAAACAAAAAAGAGAGAACGGATAATTTGAAAAATTGTTTTGAGCTAATCCCAAATATTAATATGAACAATAAAATCGTGATGGTAGTAGACGATGTCACTACCACCGGCTCGACTATTGCCGAAGCAATGCGGGTTTTAAACCAAAAACCACCGCGACGCCTATATGGCGTCGCGGTGGCTCATGGTTAACTTTCTAAAAAAGATTAACTGTTAAATTTGAAAGTATTTATAATTTCAGACAAACTTTCAACTCCAGAAAAACTCGGCAGAGAATAACTAATAAGGTAAATTAATCCGTCATGTACAGTCACAAAGTCGGCTGAAATTTCTTTCCCAAAATAGGAGTCCGTTGCTCTGACTTTCATCCACTTTTTACCATTAATGATTACACTGTCAGTGGAAATAAGATTGGTTTTGTATTTATTTTTAATAAAACTGTTAAGACTAATATCAGTATCATTCTTGGTCACCAACACATTAAAGTACGGGCCAAACTCCGTTAAAGATGAGCTTGGTTTAGGCTCGATGGAAACGACTCTGAAATATGGATCTGGTCGATCGTTAGCGACAACCTCCTTTCTAGTTGTATTTTCCTCTCTCACGATTAGGCTCGGACTTGGGTATTGCAAATTAAAGTCAAATTCTTTGTTTGTATAGACCTCTTTTTTTGAAGTAACAGCACCAACAACAGTAAAAGTCCCATCACTATAATCTTCCGTCCGATAACCTTGCTCACGCAATGAATTAACCTGACTCATCCCCATCTGGCTAAAATAAACACGAACATAATAAACCCCTGGAGGAACAGCACTTCCCTGAGCTACCGATCCTATGACCCAGGAAATAGAACCTGTATTTGGCACATCGCTAAACAGAGAATAATAACGACAATCATAAGTTCTTCCGGGTACACCACCGGAGTAACCTGGGCACCCAACCTTATTGCGAGCATCTAAGGTCATAAGCTGGACCGAAACAACACTATTAGAAATTGGAGTATTTCCAGGTTGCCAAGTAATTTTTGCTGTTTGCCCAATGGTTAGATATTCCCCGCCGTTTGGGGAAAGAATACTAATAGACTGATTGCCTGGAATGGGTGATGAACCCTCCCTGCTATGAGAAGCTGAGGCTGGCTTATCAACCTTTAGTTTTGTTTCTAACGTTGTAGTCGCAACACTACCCAGCTGTTCTTTTTCATAAGCTAGATATCCCACAGACCCAAGAGCCAAAAGTGTAACTAGTCCTAAGATAATAATTGTTGCTGAACCTTTGGTGTATTTATTCATATTTATGATTATAGTTCAGCCAACCACATCAATCAAACAAAAACAGCCCGCGCGTAGCGCGGGCTGTTTTTGAAAAACATTTAGGACAAATGGGCGGAAACCAACTTGGTCATCTCAAACATTGTCACTTCTTTTTTGCCAGCGAAAACTT
>CAYSSL010000046.1:0-1812 GCA_964433715.1 uncultured Candidatus Saccharibacteria bacterium
GTAGTTTTTCGTCCATTAGTGGGTATCGTACCACGGTATAAGGCTTTTTTGAAGTCAATTTTTTAAAAGGGAAGAGATTCTAATCCGGTATTTTTTTGATGAATTTTATATTCACAAAGACAAAAAATTAGTAAACCAACTGAAGACTCTCTTATAAACTGGTGGCTTTTCTGTTACCCTTACCCCTTGCTTAATCTGTGTTGTGGTGCCAGTAAGGTCTTCAACCACTTTCACTTCTTCTTTGACTGCCGAAACTGGTTTGGGCTTTACTACGGGTTCTTTGTGGGTAGTTGGTTGCACCACTGGCTTTACTGTAGGAGTCGGGGAGACAGACTCACACTTCGCTGTTTCTCTATCTAAAACATAACCCTCTTTACATCCGCAAATGGCAGAGTTTCCACTTTTTCTCTCTAGTGTCGCATAAGGACCTGATATATGTATACAAGTCTTCAGCCCTTCTGCGTCGGTCATTGGTTCTAAAATAACTTGTATCGGCTTCCGGCACTCCTTATCTCCATCTACTGTAGTCAAATCATACCCAGAAGGGCAAATACAATCCTTAGCATATGTATCAAACACGGCAACATCACCATAAGCCTTTTTACAGGCTTTGACTAGCTCGTTGTTTATGTAACTTTCCCTATCAAACTCTATCGGTGGGAATGATCTATAATTCAGTCCACTAGGCGTGCCAGATTTTGCTCGGTCTATTTCAGCCTGGCATTTGGCTAAAGATGTGGTATCAAACCCAGAACCAGTAGCACCTTGATTAAAATTACGCGCTCTAATCGCCGCTAGATCAGATTCATCGTCACACACTATTGGCTCTTTATTTCTACAAACATTGTAGTAGCTGTCCTCGTTTGATCTTGCCCCATCTGAACAAAGGAGGTTTCCTGGGCTAGATAAAGTACAGTTTACCCCGCCGTGTCTATAGCAGGGGCCGTTGATAGGGGAAGCCGAAGTTACCGCTGGGAACAGAAATATACCAACAATAAATAAGATTAGCGCCTTTTTCATAGATTAGGTTGTTTATATTATTAAATTTACTAATATTTAAAGTTTCAAATTACCTTGGGCGCGGATAGTGTCGGGGGCAGTGCTTTTATCTTGGTGAAAAAAAGCGGCGAGGGCGATCATGGTGGCATTGTCGGTGGAAGTTTCCAAAGTTGGCAGAAGTAGGGTAAGGCCATTTTCGGTACAGGATTTTTCCAACTGGGCGCGGAGATATTGGTTGGCAATTACGCCACCGCCGACAATGAGAGTTGGAGCGTTGTGTTCTTTGCAAGCCGACATCGCTTTGGCGACCAGCACTTCCACTACCGCATCTTCAAATTCTCTCGCCAAAGTGAGTTTATCATTTTCGTCCAATTCTCCTTTTTTCTCTACCGCATAGCGCACAGCGGTCTTGATACCAGAAAAAGAAAAGTCATAATCACCAGAATTTTTCATGGGGCGGGGGAGCGACCAGTCGCCAGACAAGTTTTGGTCGCGGGCAACTTTAGCCAATTTAGAAATTTCCGGTCCGCCGGGGTAGGGTAGGCCGATAAGGCGAGCGACCTTGTCAAAAGCTTCGCCTACGGCATCGTCGCGAGTCTCGCCGAGGCGGGTGTAGTCGCCCCAAGCTTTGACCAACACCAGCTCGGTGTGGCCACCAGACACGAGGAGGGCCACGGCGGGAAAGGTCACAGGAGCCTCATTTTGGGCCAAAACCGACACAATATGGCCTTCCATGTGGTTTACGGGGACCAAAGGTTTAACCCAAGAAAAAGCCAGCGCTCGGGCAAAATTGATACCCGCCCAGAGGGCGGG
>CAYSSL010000047.1:0-1780 GCA_964433715.1 uncultured Candidatus Saccharibacteria bacterium
TGTTGCGCCGCCCAAACAAGCGGGCAAAATGTAGCTGCAGTCCACCTATTGTCGTCTCCATACATCCTCCTTTTCTCTACCTTCTATCCTTATATCTAATTTATCTGGAAGATTTTGTAAACAATAAACAATCGTGATTATAAAATTAAGGCTAGTAGATTTTTATTTTTTAGTTATGATATAGACAACATATGTCTTGGATTATTTTCAGCTTGGTTGGCCCGTTCTTTTGGGCCTTATCAAACATCTTCGATAAGTACGCCCTAGAAAAGCTCACGCGTGGAATCGCCGATTTTATTTTTTTTGGCACCATTGGCAATGCTTTGTGTTTTGTTTTGCTGTGTTCTGTGTTTGGTTTTCCACCACTTCCTATCCCTTTTATTCTCCTTGCTATGCTGGGTGGGCTTCTTTTAAACTATTCCTACATTTTTTACGCCAAGGCGCTAGAGACGGGGGAGGTATCGCGAGTAGTGCCGCTTTTCCAGTCCATTCCAATTTTTGTTCTTATTCTTGGTACTTTGTTTTTTGGTGAGAGTATTGGTGGCAGTCAGTTGGCGGGGTTCGTGGTGATTCTTCTTGGTGGTCTTGTCTTGACGACAAAAATGGAAACTTTGCGCCATTTTCGGGCCGACCGTAATTTTTGGCTAATGCTCACTTCCTCGCTCCTTATTGCGCTATCTTTTTTGGCGAGCGACACCGTACTTGAACACACAGATTTTTGGACGCTGGTGACCTATGATTTTCTTGGCTTTACTCTGGCGGGGGCCTCACTTCTTTTGTATCGGCCTTGGCGGAAGGAAATTGTCGCGAGCGTGCGCGTAGCTTCGCCACGGAAGTATGGCCTCTTTCTTTTAAACGATGTTCTAGACCTAACGGGTCATGTTTTTTACAAGCTTGCTCTTGTGGCTGCGCCGAGCGCCGCCTTGGTTTCTGTTCTTCATGGTATTATGCCGTTTTACGTACTTATCTTAACGATTGGCCTTACTATTTTTCTGCCTAGTATTATTAAAGAGGAGGTTGGCTGGAAAATTGTCTTGCAAAAAGTGCTTGGCGCCACCCTCATTTTTGGTGGGTTGGTGTTGGTGAATGTTTAGATTGGCTTCAGTATCAATAAACTTATGAGAATAACGATTATCGGTAATTGTGGCAGTGGTAAAAGCACTCTGGCTCGCAAAATAAGCGAAAAGGTTTGTATTCCCTGCGTTCACCTTGATAGATTTTGGTTTGAGAGTAATGGGCATACTTTAAAAAAGGAAGATACGGAAGCAAGGGAAAAAGTGAGGGCTTATATCCGGACCAAAGTCGAAGAATTTGTAAAACAAGATTCTTGGGTTTCCGATGGTTGGTATTCTCGGGTGCAACCTTTAATTGCGGGCCGAGCTGACCGAGTGGTGTTTCTTGATATACCGCTTTGGCGTCGGCTGGTCAATCATTTATACCGAATATTTTTTAGCGAACGACATCCTGGATTAAGTCGTTGGGATGATCTAAAATTTTTCTTCGAGATAATTCGCCGTACCTCTACCCACGGCACACAAATGCACCAGTTTGTGAAAGATTGCCCGGATAAAGTTGTGCACTTGCGATCCTATAAGGAAGTTAATGAATATCTTGCAAATTTGGAATAGGGATGGGGGACTACCTATTGAGTGAGAGGATTGATTTGGTGTAAAAGAAAAGCCCCGACTCAAAAGAGCGGGGCTCTTCGGTCGGGGCGGGTCAACCCTCACTCTAAAGGGTAAACGACACCCTCTATGTGGAAGGAGAGACGGCCATCTGT
>CAYSSL010000048.1:0-1546 GCA_964433715.1 uncultured Candidatus Saccharibacteria bacterium
CACTGTTAGATATTCCCCCTTTGGGTTTTGTAAATATTCACCCTTCGCTTATTCCTAAATATCGCGGGGCGACTCCACTTGAATCAGCTATTTTATCAGACGATACCGAAACCGGCGTGACCCTAATGCAAGTTGATGCCGAAATGGATCACGGCCCAATTATTGCTCAAGAAAAATTCCCGCTCGTCGACCAAGATTATTTTTCCCTCCGCGAACAAACTGCAGAACTAGGCGCCCAAGTGTTTGCTAGGGCTTTGCCTGATCTAGTTAGTGGTAATATTAAATTTATCGAGCAAGACCACGCCAGTGCCACCTTCACCAAGAAAATTACAAAGGCTGACGGCGAAATAGATTTAGCTAGCAACCCAATCGACAATTATCGAAAAATTCGGGCCTATGCCGACTGGCCAAGTACCTACTTTTTTACAAACAAGAATAACCAGAAACTACGAGTATTAATTAAAAAAGCTCATCTTGAAGACGGCCAACTAATTATCGACCGCGTCATACCGGAGGGTAAAAAAGAAATGGATTGGAAGTCATTTATCTAAAAACCCCGCAAGCGAAGCTTGCGGGGTTTTTAGATTTATTTCTTTGCCTTCTTTGCCTTCTTTTTCTCTTTACGCATTGAGGTGCCTTTAGCCATAGTTGTGAAAGTTATTTTTTAAACCGGTTCACTTGGAACCTTAGTTACATTATATAACTCCCGCCAAAAATTAGTGAGCTATTCTTGTTGAAAACTTTATACAAGAAGAGCCGACCATCGCAAGGATGATCGGCTTCGGAAAACCAGCAACAACTTAGGCCGCCAACAAAATCTTCGCAGTAGCTTCGTGAATCCTTTGTGCCAGCTCACCATAATAAGTGGACACCTGATCCAACTCAGTGACAAAGCACGGGTAGTAGATAAAGATTGACCCCTCTTGCTGCCACATCGCATTGACCCCAACCTCGCGCTCCAGATCGGTCCGGAAATCCGTCCGATAGACAATAGCCCGGCCAGTGGCGGTCATAGCATGACCAAATTCAATAGCGGTACCATCATCACCTATTGGACCATCACCGCAAAACACGCCGAGATTGGCCGGATTTTCAACCGCCTTCCGGCAGTCCGTGACAATGCTCGGGACGTGGAATTTTCCCGTGCTTGGGTCATGGAACTTCAAAGCTTCACGTTGGGGAAGGATAAGTTCATGCCCAAACCTTTTGAGACGATCCTCCAAGTTGAGAATATGACACCTCTCGGCCACGTTAAACAAGCCCCCGGCCAGATACAACTTCATAGAGCGATCCTCCTTCAGCATCCTTAGATGCGATTGTAACAACTTAACCTATCTGCATTAATAGCAAAAATTGTTTTAAAAAGAAAGGTTTTATTTAATTATTACTTTAGTCACCACTACCGCTTCGGCCGGGCGGTCACCGGGCACAGTAGCAATATTACCTATCTTGTCTACCACTTCCATCCCACTTATTACCTTGCCAAAAACGGCGTGCTTACCATCAAGATAAGTATTATCAACAAGGTTTATAAAGAATTGGCTAC